>CALLIQ010000591.1 GCA_938008925.1 uncultured Acidimicrobiales bacterium | reverse complement strand
AGTCCGGATGGGAGAGGAGACTGTATGTTCACCGGATTGGTGGAAGAGTGTGGGCGCGTGCTCGCACTCGAACCTGTTGGTGACGGTGTACGGCTGCGCATTGCGGCCTCCACCGTCCTTGATGACGTCACGATGGGCGCGTCCATCGCGGTCAACGGCGTATGCCTGACCGTTGTCGACTTCGACGACGAGTCGTTCGCGATCGACGCGGTACCGGAGACCATGGCTCGATCGAGTCTCGGCTCGCTCGAGCCGGGAAGCGCCGTGAACCTCGAACGATCGGTTCGGGCCCACGACCGCCTCGGCGGTCACATCGTGCAGGGTCATGTCGATGGCACGACCACGATCACCCGCATCGACAGCCTCGATGACGGATCGTTCGAGTATCACTTCGGACTCGATGAACAAACGGCCCGCTACGTGGTCGAGAAGGGGTCCATCACCGTCGACGGCATCAGCCTGACGGTGGCATCCCTCTCCGACGACGCCTTCTCGATCGCCGTCATTCCCCACACCGCATCGGTCACCACGCTCGGCGAACGAGCGGTCGGCGACCTCGTCAACCTTGAAGTCGATGTGCTTGCCAAGTACGTCGAACGCCAGCTGAACCTCCGACAGGTGAACTCATGACCACTACCGATTCCCCCACGTCCACCGACACCATGCTCGATCCGATCGAAGACGCAATCGCCGACTTCGCTGCCGGAAAGTTCGTCGTGGTCGTCGACGATGAAGACCGCGAGAACGAGGGCGACCTCATCATCGCGGGCGCAAACCTCACCGAAGAACAGATGGCGTTCATGATTCGCCACACCTCGGGCGTGATCTGCGCACCGATGCTCGACGACCTGGCCGACCGGCTCCGTCTCCCGTTGATGGTGGCCGACAACACCGAATCGCACCGCACCGCATTCACGGTCACCGTCGACCTCATCGAAGGATGCACGACCGGCATCTCCGCCGGGGACCGGGCTCGTACCCTCCGAGCCCTCTCCGACCCCGACACCGTCGCCGGCGACCTGGCGCGGCCGGGACACATCTTCCCGCTCCGAGCTCGCGGTGCCGGTGTGCTCAAGCGCGCCGGCCACACCGAGGCCGCCGTCGACCTGGCCCGGATGGCCGGCCTGCAGCCAGCCGGTGTGCTCTGTGAGATCGTGAAGCCCGACGGAACCATGGCTCGCGTTCCCGACCTGATCGAGTTCTGCAAGGAACACGGTCTGGTGTTCATCTCGATCGCCGACATGGTTCGCTATCGGCGCAAGAACGAGAAGCTCGTCACCAAGATCTCCGAGGCGACGATTCCGACCGAGCACGGCGACTTCCGATCGGTCGTGTACGAGTCGCAGCTCGACGGCCAGCAGCACGTCGCGTTCGTGATGGGAGACCCCGGAGGCAAGGACGACGTCATGGTCCGAGTGCACTCGGAGTGTCTGACCGGCGACATCTTCGGATCTCGCCGGTGCGACTGCGGGCCGCAGCTCCATCAAGCGATGGCTCGAATCGCTGAGGAAGGCGAGGGCGTGCTCGTCTATCTGCGTGGCCACGAGGGTCGTGGGATCGGTCTCGGTCACAAGATCCGGGCCTATGGGCTCCAGGAGCAGGGCTTCGACACCGTCGACGCCAACCTCGAGCTCGGGCTGCCGGCCGACGGGCGAGAGTACGGGATCGGCGCGCAGATCCTCGTCGATCTCGGCGTGAGCACGATGCGCCTGATGACCAACAACCCCGCCAAGTACGGCGGGCTCGACGGGTATGGGCTCGAGATCTCGGAGCGAGTCTCCCTCGAGACCGTGCCGACGCCGGAGAACATCGCCTATCTGCGCACCAAGCGCGAACGCATGGGGCACCTGCTCGACTTCGAAGACGGCACTGAACCCGCCGCTGAAGACGGCTGAGCCTCGACGTGGGGGAGCGCGGTGGCCTGCCCGACGGTCGGCTGGAGCCCGTCGAGGTGGGAACGGTGATCGAGTTCGACGAGCACGTCGGCCTCGGTCGCGTTGGCAACGACGACGGTGCGTGGGCGTTCCACTGCACGGCGATCGCCGACGGCACGCGTTCGATCGAACCGACCACCACGGTCACCTTTCGCATCGGACCCGGCGGACCGGGCCGTTGGGAAGCGTTCGATCTTCGCCCCGAGGCCTGAATCGAGCGCCAGCGGTCGTCGAGCGACGAGTTGCCCGAGTCGGGAGTTCTTGAGTCGGCGAGCGAACGGCCGACAGGGACCGGGTGACGGATTCCGAGGCAACCACCAACGCCAGCATCGGCGCGGGCGGCCAGTCATGGCTTGGCAAGGCGCCGATCGCGCCCGTGATCCTCGCCATCGGCGCGCTCATCTCCATCGGTGTGTGGCTCGGCATGCGCAGCGTCGAGGACTCCCAGGCTGAAGTCGATCTCCAGCGCACCCTGCTCGCGCAGAGCACGGAACTCCAGGGCGAGATTCAGCGGAACGTTCGAGGGGTCGATGCATTGGCCCTTCAGGCGGCCGATCGCATTCCTTCGCCCGCCCGCCTCGGCCAGTTCATCGAGACATTCGACATGGCGAACAGCCACGTCGTCGTGATCGAGCGCATCAGCGGCCCGGCCGTCGCTCGCTCCCTCATCGACCGCGAGTCGGCGAACGAGGTCTTCATCGGTCGCTATCTCGCTCCGTCCGACCCGCACTTCGTGATCACGAGAGCCAGCGGCTTTCCTGACGATTCGCTCGTCGGCTTGAGCTTCGAGGGTTCTGAGGAGTTTCGGGCACTGATCGCCAGTGGCGAGTTCGCCGGTGGCCCGGTGGCACTCACGAGCGCCGAGTTGCCCGACGGGTTCGCCGGAGTCGATGGATCGTCGCTGGTCATCGCCAGTGCGTACACGAACGTCGACCTCGTGCTCGATGCCGGTGCTGACGTGACCGAGTCATTGGCCGAGGGCATCGACGGCGTCGTCGTCGGCCAGTTCGTCCTGGCCAACGTGGTCGCCGACATGACGACGGTCGACTCGCCCGAAGACGTCGCCCTCGAGATCATGGTCAATGGCGATCCGCTCGCCGCCACCATCCCGATGGACGATCTCGAAGAACCGATCGGGGAACCCATCGAGTTCACCGAGCAGAACGCCACCTGGGCCATCCAGGGGTTCTCGAACGGCTTGGTCAACGGACGCGGTGCCTCGTGGCTCGTGCTCTTGCTCGGGCTGACCCTCACCGCCCTCTCGGCTCTGTTCGCCCAAACCATGCGCCGCCACTCGCTGACCCTCGGCCGCCTCGAGCGAAGCGAACACGATGCGAAGCACGACGCGCTCACCGGGCTGCTGAATCGCTCCGGTCTGACCGACGCACTCGCCGAGGTGTTGAGCGACCGTCGAGGCGCGGCCCTCAGTGGCGTGCTGTTCCTCGACCTCGACCGCCTGAAGGTGGTCAACGACTCGATCGGTCACTCGGCCGGTGACGAAGTACTGAGCGAGGTCGCCAAGCGCCTCGAGAAGATCGTGCGCGAAGACGACATCGTCGGCCGCTTTGGCGGTGACGAGTTCGTGATTGTGTCCAGCGGCGTTCCCGCGGTGAGCGATCTGACGTCGCTCGCCGATCGAGTGCTCGACTCGCTCAAGGAACCAGCCGTGCTCAGCGATGAGTCGTCGCAGATGATCTCGGCCAGCATCGGCATCGCATTCGCGCAACGAAGTGAGGCGACAGCGGAAGATCTGCTGCGCGACGCCGACCTCGCCATGTATCGAGCAAAGGAAGCCGGCGGCTCCCGATTCGAGGTGTTCGACGATGAGATGCGCTCGCAGGCCGTCGCCCGGCTCGAGGTCGAGCGCGAACTGCGTCGTGCGATCCGCACGGGTCAGCTCGTCGTCCACTATCAGCCCATCGTCGACATCAGCACCGGTGGCGTCGATCGTCTCGAAGCCCTCGTCCGTTGGCAACACCCCGTCCGGGGCATGGTGCCGCCCGGTGCGTTCTTGTCGGTCGCAGCAGAGTCTGGTCTCATCGTCGACGTCGGCGAGCATGTGTTGCGCGAAGCCTGCCGTCAGGCTGCGCTCTGGAGCTCAGCCGTCGGCCGTGAGGTGATGGTCTCGGTCAACGTCGCCGAACGTCAGCTCGTCGACACCAGCCTCGTCGACACGGTCAAGCGCGTTCTCGGGGAGACCGGCATCAAGCCGTCTCAGCTCGAGCTGGAGATCACCGAGGAACTCATCGTCGACCGGCTCGACCATCGGTTGACCGTCCTCCACGATCTCGTGGCGATGGGCGTGCAACTCGCCATCGACGACTTCGGCACCAGCCGAGCGTCGCTTGGCCAGCTCAAGCGACTCGACATGGTGAACACGCTCAAGATCGACCGGGCCTTCGTGATCGACGTCGTCGAGGACGTCGTCGATCGCAAGATCATCACCGCCATCGTCGCCCTCGCGGAGTCGGTCGGCATGGAGGTCGTTGCCGAAGGTGTCGAGGACCGTGAGCAGGTGGCGGTGCTTCGCCAGCTCGGCATCGACCGGATTCAGGGCTTCTACTTCCAGCGCCCGGGCCCGAGCGAGACCATGGTGTCGCTGCTCAACAAGCGCTTCGACGTTCCCGAGGCCATCGATCTCGGCGTCTAGCACCGCCTCGGCACGTCAGTTGTCGGTGGCGGCGACGGGGCGCATCGGCCGCCCATCGAGCGGGTCTGCGGCGAGCGCCTGATCGAACCACTCTTGCGCGCTCTCGGCGCGGCCGGTCTTGCGCATCGAGACCTTGATCCGCGACACGCCATCGGGTTCGTGCGCGCTCAGCCGTTCCACGAGTGCATCAACCGCGTGCAACACCTCGCCGTCTGGGACCGTCTCGTGGGCGAGTCCGAGATCGACCAGGCTCGGGCCGTTGAGCCGATCGCCGAGCAGGGCGACGCGGGCTGCGATCGCCTCGGAGTGACGGAGTCTTAGCCACGCCATGTTCATCGGCGCTGCCATGCCCTGTTGGATCTCGCCGACCTGGAGGAACGACTCGTCGCCAGCGACGAGGAAGTCGCACGCCAGCGCGAGCGCCGCTCCGCCGTTGACGGCGGCTCGCTGCAGAGCGCCGACGACGATGTGGGGTGAGTCGAAGATGGCTCGGTGCACTCGACGCCACTCCGCGCCGAAGCTCGCAACCCACTCGGGCTGGGGATCGGCTCCGAACGCCTTGAGATCGAGCCCAGAGCAGAAGGCATCGCCGGCGCCCCGGATCACGACCACGGTGACGGCGTCGTCGGCGTTGAGCTCCTCGAGTCGGTCCGCGAGCTCGGTGGCGAGCGGGCCGGTGAGGGCGTTTCGCCGATGAGGCCGGTTCAAGATCACGTGAACGACCCGGTCCGAGCGGCGTTCGATCACGATGGGGTCGGTGGGTTCTGTCTGATCGGTCACGGGCCGGGACGCTAGTGCAGTTCGGAAAATGAGCGCACAGCGGTTGCCGCATGCTGCATAACCGATTAGTTATATGGGTATGTCTACTGTCGACGTTCCCCTCGACCCGGAAGCCCCCGATCTGCAGGTGCCCGACTTGGAGTCGGCGCTCAAGGCGCTCGCCAGCGAGCGTCGGTTGCTGATCCTCGACTGGTTGAAGGATGTCGCGGCCAACTTCCCGCCCCAGGAGCACGGCGATCCGATCGAACACGGCGCCTGCAACCTGTTCATCGGCGACAAGTTGGGGGTCAGCCAACCCGCGGTGTCTCGACACATGAAGGTCTTGGTCGACGCGGGCATCGTGATCGCAACCCGCCGGAAGGGCTGGGTCTACTACCGACGAAACGAAACGGCGCTCGCCGCCATTGCCCGCCGCATCGAAACGATCTGAGGACTGTGATGAACAACTCCACGAACGACAACTCGTCGACGAACGGCTCCGGGGTGAGCGGCTACGAGTCGCTCGACGGCAAGGTCGTGCTCGTCACCGGCGCCGGTGGCGGAATCGGTCGCTCCATCGCGGAGCGCTTCTCCTCGGTCGGCGCGAAGCTCGTGATCAACGACGTCTCGGCCGACTCGGTCGACGACGTCGTCCAGTCCATCGGTGCCGCCGGCGGCACGGCGATGGGCGCGGTCGCTGACGTCTCCTCCAGTGAAGCGGTCGGGGTCATGATCGACGCGGTCATGGCCGAACACGGCCGCATCGACGTCGTGGTCAACAACGCAGGACTCGTCAGCCCGATGCTGCACTTCTTCGAAGCCGACGAGGCGTGGTGGCGTCGCATCATCGACGTCAACCTCACCGGTCACTTCATCGTGTCTCACCCGGCGGCGCGCATCATGGCGAAGCAGGGCGGCGGTGTGATCATCAACATGAGCTCCGGTGGCGCCACGAGGGCCCACCGAGCCTTCACCGCCTACGACGCCACCAAGGGCGGCATCGAGGCGCTGACGAGGGCGATGGCCCTCGACCTCGGTCCGTACAACATTCGGGTGAACGCCTTGATGCCGGGCTCGATCGACACGAGCGGCCTCGGCCTCGACGATCGCAAACTCCGAGGTGAGAACGTCCCGCTCGGGCGTATCGGCGAACCGATCGACATGACGGGCGCCGCGTTGTTCCTCGCTTCCGACGACGCCAGCTACATCACCGGCGACGTGATACGAATCGACGGCGGCATGCTCGCCCAACAGCGCTCGGCCACGGTCGACATCAAGCCGCCTTCCGACTTCCCCTCCGTGGAGGACCTCTGATGAGCACCACATCCGGTTTGCGGATCGGCGCCGACGTCGGCGGCACCTTCACCGACGTCGTTCTCGAACGGGCCGATGGCACGTACGTCTCGACCAAGGTTCTCACGACCCACGGTGCGCCCGAGGAAGGGATCCTCGCCGGGATCGCCGCGCTCGTCGACGAGAACGACGTCGACATGGCCGACGTGACCCAGATCATCCACGGCACGACGCTCGCCACGAACGCCTTGATCGAGCGCCGAGGGGCCAAGACGGCACTGGTGTCGACCGAGGGCTTTCGCGACGTCATCGAGACTCGCACCGAGGGGCGATTCGAGCAGTACGACCTCAACATCGTTCTGCCGACACCGCTGATCGAGCGCAAGGACCGCTTCACGGTCACCGAGCGGCACAACGCCCGCGGCGAGGTGCTCATCCCGTTCGACGACGATCAGGCAGCGTCGGTCATCGAGCGCATCATCGACGGCGGCTACGAGGCGGTCGGCGTCGGGTTCCTCCACAGCTACCGAAACGACGATCACGAGCGACGGTTCCGGGACATGCTCCACGCCGCAGCGCCCGAGGTCGCCGTCTCGATCAGCGCCGAGGTCTCGCCACAGATGCGCGAGTTCGAGCGCTTCAACACGGTGGCCGCAAACGCCTACGTGCAGCCGCTCATGGCCAGCTACCTGCGGCGGCTCGAGGCCGAACTCCACCGCCTCGGGGCCACCTGTCCGCTGCTTCTCATCCATTCGGGTGGCGGCCTCATCGACGTCGACACCGCTGCGGCCTTCCCGGTTCGCTTGGTCGAATCCGGGCCGGCGGGCGGCGCCATCTTCGCCGCCGAGCTGGCCGCTCGGTACGGGCGAGATCGGATCGTCTCCTATGACATGGGCGGGACGACCGCGAAGATCGCCCTCATCGAGGACTACAACCCGCGGACGGCCCGCACCTTCGAGGTCGCCCGCACCACGCGGTTCAAGAAGGGGAGCGGCATGCCGATCTCGATCCCGGTCATCGAGATGATCGAGATCGGGGCTGGCGGCGGATCGATCGCCAGCGTCGATGCGCTCGGCCAGATCCGCATCGGACCCCACAGTGCCGGGTCCGAACCGGGCCCGGCCGCCTACGACCTCGGCGGCGTTGAGCCGACGGTCACCGACGCAAACGTCCTTCTCGGGCGACTCCACGCCGACACCTTTGGCGCGACCGACATCGTGTTGTCGCCCGAACGGGCGGGCGATGCGGTGATGTCGTCGATCGGCGACGCACTCGAGCTCGATCGTGAGACCGCGGCCATCGGCATCGCGGAGGTCGTCGATGAGAACATGGCGAACGCAGCACGTGTCCATGCGGTCGAGAATGGCAAGGACCTCGCCGACTTCTCGATGATCGCATTCGGCGGGGGAGCGCCCCTCCACGCCACCAGGCTGATGGACAAGCTCGGGCTGCGTGAGCTGTTCGTGCCGACGGGGGCCGGTGTCGGCTCGGCGATCGGCTTCCTCATGGCGCCGTTCGCCTACGAAGCGGTGCGCAGCTTCTTCACCACGAGCGAGGACTTCGACGTCGCTGGTGCGGCGGCGACGCTGGATTCGCTCACGGCCGAAGCGGAGGGCTTCGTGCGAGCCGGTACCGATGCGCCGTTGACGGTCGAGCGCCAGGTCTCGATGCGCTACCGGGGTCAGGGTTGGGAAATCCCGGTCTCGCTGCCTTCCGGACCCTTCGACGACCACGCCGCCGAATCGCTCACGACCGCGTTCGTGAAGGCGTACGAGACGTTCTTCGGTCGAGCCATCGCAGACCTGGCGATCGAGGCCGTGAGTTGGTCGGTGCGGGTCGCGTCGGTCCGTGAGCGACCCCCTGCCTTGACGGTGATCGATGTCGGTGAGGCGACGACAGCTGCAGACCAACGACCGATGTACGACCCGGCCGTTCAGGCTACGACCGAGGCATCGCTCGTTCATCGGGGCCAGCTCGGCGTCGGCGACACCGTGAACGGCCCGGCGGTGATCGTCGAGTCGCAGACCACCACGATCCTCGGCTCACACCATTGCGCCGTCGTCCAGGAAGACCGGTCGCTGCGGGTCACCCGTGAGCAGACACCCGAGCAAAGCGGAGGCGAGTCATGATCGATCGATCGAACGAAGTCGGCCAGCAGATCATGTGGAATCGCCTGATCTCCATCGTCGAGGAACAGGCGCTCACGCTCGTTCGAACGGCGTTCTCCACCTCGGTGCGCGAGGCGGGCGACCTCTCCGCCGGCGTGTTCGACCGAAGCGGTCGGCTCGTGGCCCAGGCGGTCACTGGCACGCCGGGTCACGTCAACACGATGGCGGCGGCTGTCGGCCATTTCATCGACGACATCGGCCCGGAACGCATCTACCCGGGCGACGTGTATCTGACCAACGATCCGTGGAAGGGCACCGGCCATCTCCACGACATCACGGTCACTACGCCGGTGTTCCTCGGGACCGACACCGACCAGCCGACGCTCGTCGGGTTCTTTGCGTCGACCGCGCACGTCGTCGACGTCGGCGGCCGAGGTTATGGCCCGGACGCGTCAGAGATCTACGAGGAGGGCATCCGCATTCCGATCATGAAGTGGGCGGAGCGGGGACGCCTCAACGACGACCTCGTCAGCATTCTTCGCAACAACGTCCGGGAAGCCGACCAGGTGGTCGGCGACATTCATGGGCTGGCGGCCTCGAACGAGACCGGTCGACGCCGCCTGTTGGCGATGTTGAGCGAGTTCGACATGGATGGGCTCGACGACCTCGCCGCGTTCATCTTCGACCGCACCCGCACGGCGACGCTCGCAGCGCTCGAGAACGTCCCGAAGGGTGTCTATCGCAACGAGATGCGGGTCGACGGCTACGACGTCGAGCTCGATCTCGTCGTCGAGCTCACCATCACCGACGAAGGGATGCACGCCGACTTCACCGGGACATCGCCCGTCAGCGCGTTCGGCATCAACGTGCCGATCGTGTACGCCCAGGCCTACTTCACCTACGGCATGCTCGTCGCCCTCGCGCCGGAGCTCCCGAACAACTACGCGTCGTTGTTGCCGTTCACGGTGAGCGCGCCGCCCGGCGTGATTCTCAATGCCGTCGAGCCCGATCCCGTCTCGGTCCGCCACGTGATCGGCCACTTCGTCACCGACCTCTGCCTCGGCGCCATCGCAAAGGCACTGCCCGGACGCATCCCGGCGGAGGGTGCCGGTGCGCTGTGGAACTTCCAGGCCAGCGCACGAGCTGCCGACGCGGCAGACCCCCGACCGCCGGTCGAGCTACTCATGTTCAACTCGGGCGGGAGCGGTGCCCGTCCCGAACTCGACGGGCTCACGGCGACGGCGTTCCCGAGCGGTGTGATGACGATGAGCGCGGAAGCAACCGAACAGATCGGCCCGATCGTCGTGTGGCGAAAGGAGATCCGTCCTGACTCCGGTGGAGCTGGTCGCCAGCGCGGCGGCCTCGGCCAGATTCTCGAGGTCGGCCCGGTCGACGGATACCAGTTCGAGTTCTCGGCGATGTTCGACCGTGTCGCCAACCCAGCGCGCGGTCGTGCCGGTGGCGAGGACGGAGCAGCCGGTGCCGTCTACCTCGACGATGGCACCCCGTTCCCGACCAAGGGCAAGGAAACCGTGCCAGCCGGGCGAAGGATCGTGCTCGAGCTTCCAGGTGGGGGTGGCTTCGGCGACCCCGCCGAGCGCGACCCCGATGCGGTCGCCAACGACCGCCTCCAGGGCTATGTGACCAGCGAAGGGGAAGACCGATGACGAAGCAGAATCCGCCCGCGCAGACGGGCTACGACGTCGTGATCGTCGGCGGCGCCATCATGGGGTCGTCGGCCGCCTGGTTCTTGTCGGCCCAGGCGGGCTTCGACGGCTCGATTCTCGTCGTCGATCGGGACCTGTCCTACGAAAGCACCTCGACCGCCGCCACGAACTCGTGTATGCGTCAGCAGTTCTCCAACCCGCTCAACATCGCGATCAGCCAGTTCGCCGCCGATTTCGTGCGGGACTTCCCGACGTACCTCGGCGACCCTGAGGTGCCGGAGCTCGCCGTGGATCACTACGGCTACATGTACCTGGCCGGCGACGACGAGTTCGCTGCGACGCTTCGCGCCAACCAGGCCGTGCAGGCCTCACACGGTGCCGGGACGGTCATCATGGCCCCCGAGGAGATCGCTCAGGCCTATCCGTTCTACAACGTCGACGACATCGTCTGCGGAAGCCACAACCTCGTCGATGAGGGCTATTTCGACTCCGGCACGATGTTCGACTGGTGGCGGAAGATGGCGCGGCGCAACGGCGTCGACTACCTCGAGAACGAGGTGGTTGCGATCAATCGAACCGACGACACCGTCACCAGCGTGACGCTGGCGTCCGGCGAGGTCGTCTCCTGCGGCACCGTCGTGAACGCATCGGGGCCGAGGGCGGTCGAGACGGCCAAGATGGCGGGGCTCGAGCTACCGGTCGAGCCGCGCAAGCGCTACACGTTCATGTTCGACTGTGCCGAGAGCCTCGGCATGCAGCTTCCGCTCACGATCGACCCGACCGGCGTCCACGTCCGCTCCGAGGGAACGGCCTTCATGGCCGGGTGTACCCCGGACGATGATCCAGCGGTCGCCTACGACGACTTCGCTATGGACCCGAACATCTGGGAGGACAAGGTGTGGCCGGTGCTCGCCCATCGGGTCCCGGCGTTCGAACGGATCAAGGTGTCGACCCGCTGGGCCGGTCACTACGCCCACAACACCGTCGACCACAACGTGATCGTCGGGCCGCATCACGAGGTCGAGAATTTCGTGTTCGCCTGCGGGTTCTCCGGTCACGGGCTCCAGCAGTCGCCGGCGATCGGCAGGGGAGTGAGCGAGTTGATCGCCCACGGCTCCTACCGCTCGCTCGACCTCACTCCGCTGGGCTATCACCGCATCGTCGCCGGCGAACCCTTCATCGAGACCGCCATCATCTGACGGTCTCCATGAAGTGCCGGTCTCGAACTTGAGCGAACCTTGAGGCGGAGCTGACGGTGCCTTTGGCCGTGCGCCTCATCGTGTGGTCATGGACCTCCCTCTCCGCGTCGACCGACGCGCCCATCGAGGCGCGCCCCTCGCACCGCGTGTCTCAAGCGCGGCTATTCCCATGTCGATGGTTGTCGCATGAATGCGCCCAATCAGATCGCCGATCACGTCGCGCCAGCCCCGGTTGTCGGTGCGGCGCACCAGCCATCAGCGGCCCCGGCAGCAGCACCCGTACCTGCTCCGGCGCCAGCTCCGGTGTCGGCGGTCGAAACGGTGGCGCCGGCGGCCGTTGCCGCGCCGGTGGCAGCTCCCGCGCCGGTGGCAGCTCCCGCGCCGGCGGCAGCACCGCCACCAGCGGCAGCGCCCGTCGCCGCCACCCCCTCGGTGCCGGGACTCCCGGGCCCGACCGCTCGCATGGTGATGATGGCCGGTCTCGCCGCCATCACGGTCATGCTGACTCTGCGATCTGATCCGGCTCCGACCAACCAGGTCGCGGCGGTGTCGCCGGCCGCCGTCGACGCGGCCGCCCCGGAGGCCCTCGCATCCGCCGCTCCGGACTCGCCTCCGATCGATTCGGTCGCCCCGGTCGAGGCCGCACAGGCTGCGCCCGCCGAGGCGCCGGCGGCTGACCCCGTCGAGGGCGATCCCGTCGAGGCCGAGCCGGTCCAGGAGGTCGCGGGGGATGCCGAGGCTGATGTGACGGCTGAAGGCGCCAGCGAGGGCGAGCCCAATGGCGCTGACGCGGGCGACGGTGCTTCAAATGACGGTGCTTCAAATGACGGTGCTGCCAGCGACGGTGCTTCGAGTGACGGTGCTTCGAGTGACGGTGCTGCCAGCGACGGGTCCATCACCGAGGACTTTGCAGCCGACAGCGGCGAGTGGACGGTGATGACCGGCACGTGGGCCGTGACCGACGGCGTCATGGTCCAGAGCAACGCCGAAGGGTTCGACTACATCAACCAGCTCGGCGCTGAGGTTCCCGACGAGTACGAGATCTCCGTTCAGATGCGCGGCATCGACGGCACCTTGGGCGGTGGACTGATCGTCGGTCAGCTGAGCCCCGGCACCCGCAAGGGGGCCTACGTCATCGACTTCACCAACGGAGGAGCGTTCCTCCGGTGGGGTCGATACGAACCCGACACCGGGCTCTACAGCTACATCGGTGGCCTGAACGTCGGTGCGTCAGCCGATGACTGGCACGAACTGCGGGTCGAGGTGCGGGCCGACACAAGCCTCGTCTATCTCGACGGCGCCTACCTCGGAGACTTCGAACCCGTCGAGGCCGGCACGGTCGGCCTCATGACGTCGGAATCGGCCGTCGAGTTCGACGACCTCGTGATCGAAGCGCTGTCGTGAGTCTGCTCGAGACGACCACCCCGACCCCAACCACCCCAACGGGCCGCAATCGGCCGGCGCCCGAGCCTCGCCCGGCACCGCAACAGCCGTCGACGCAAGCTGCTTCGACTGCAACCGGTGTGGCGGCCGACGGTTCGGCAGGCGTTGGTTCTGCAGGTGATGGCGCGCCCGCCGCCGCCCGGCCGAAGAAGCGCGACGGATTCCTCGACACGATGCGCACGATCGCGCTGGGTCGAGTGATCCTTTGGCACGCGTTCGGCATCCCCTGGATCAGCTGGATCGTCGCCACGATGCCAATGATGTTCTTCATCGCCGGGTCGTTGCTCGCATCGACGCTCGATCGCAAACCCCTCGGCGTGATGTATCGAGCGCGGATGAAGCGGCTGCTCGTCCCGTATTGGTTCTTCTCCGCCGTCGTCTTGACGTTCCTGGCTCTGATCCACCTGAGCAGTCCAGGGCCAGACACGGTGTTGCGAGTCGACCAGCTGCTCCCCTGGATCTTCCCATTCACCGACCCGACCGGGTCGATCTGGGAAGCGGGATGGGCGTCGAGTCCGTTGTGGTACCTGCGGGCCTATCTCTGGCTGCTGATCATCTCGCCGCTGCTTCGTGCCGGCGTTCGACGCGTCGGCACACTCGCCCTGGTCCCCTCGGTGCTCGGTGCTGGAGCCGTCGAGTACTGGCTGCACAACCCCGATGTGGTCGCCCTCAACCCCGGGACGTCGACGTGGATGATCGGCGAGATGTTCCTGTATTCGTTCTTCTTGATGCTCGGCTTCTGCCATCGCGATGGAGCGTTCGATCGTCTGACGAACTTCGAGGTGGTCGAGTGGGTCCTGATCGGGGCGGCTGGTTGTGCTCTGTGGTGGAGCCTGTTCCCGGCACCGACCGGGGTGATCAACCACTCCTTCGTTGGCTTGCTCGCGATCGGCATCGCGTGGATCGCGGTGTTTCTGTTGCTCCGGCCCGTGCTGTCGAAGGCGACGGAGAACACCGTCACCGGCCCGGTCGTCTATCTGTTCAATCGGCGAGCGCTGAGCATCTATCTGTGGCACAGCCCGTGCATCGCCGCCGGCTATTGGCTCCTCGGTCGGGTCGCCCCCGAGGCGGCCAGCGCGGCGGTCCTCGTGCCGACGATGGCCCTCTTGATGGTCGCCGTGGCTCTCACGGGTTGGATCGAAGATCTCTCCGGCGGGCGCGCACCCGAGCTGTGGCCGAGTCAGACGAACGCGCTGCACTGGCGGAGTCCCTTCGTCGCCGAACAAGGCACGCTGCGAACGGGCGTGCGTAACCACTGGCCGGGCCTCGCCATCGGCGCGGCCGCCTCGCTCATCGTCGCCGCGGTGCTCGTGAGCCCGAATGGCCAGGTCACGACGACCGAGTCCGCCTCGAACGCAGCGGCCTCGAACGACGATCTTCCGCCCGCTCCGTCGGGCCGTCCCGGCGTTGCGGCCTTCGACGAGTCCGGTGCGTCATCAGAGGACGGTGCATCGTCCGACGCCGACCTTCCACCGGCGCCGTCGGGCCGTCCCGGTGTGGCGGCCTTCGGGGAATCTGAGTCGGCCCAGCCGGTGACCGCGACCGATACGGCGTCGCAAGATGGCGGCCAGGCCGGGGCGGCTCCGGTCGCCGGGTCGGGGGCTCTCGAGTCGGTCGTGGCCGAATGGCTCGACGAATACGACGTGTCGGGTGCCCGTGTTGCGATCAGCATGCCGGACGGCTCCATCATGACCATCGCATCGGGCGAACAGCAGGGTGAGGCGGTGTCTGTCACCGACGCCGTCGCCCTTACGTCGGCGACGAAGTCGGTGACCGGTGCGATCGTTCTCGATCTCGTCGATCAAGGACTCGTGGACCTCGACTCGCGGATCCCTGCGCTCGATACCGTTCCCGAGCTGCAACACGACGTCACCCTCAGGCAGCTGCTGAACCACACCGCCGGCGTCGCTCCCTACCAGGAGACCGCTGGCTTCGACTCGAACCTCGAGATGACCGCCGTCGATGCGGTCCGCCTCTCGGCGGCCGAGCCGCTTCAGTGGACGCCGGGAACCGAGCGGGGTTACAGCAACTCCGGGTATCTCATCCTCGGCCTGCTCGCCGAGCAGCTCACCGGAAAGCCTCTTGCCGATCTCGTCGCGGAGTACACGGCACTCGCCGGAGCTCCCGACCTGCAGATGGATGACACCGTGTATCGGGGCTGGGTCGGTTCCTCGGCCGGCGGCGTCGTCGGGACCATCAGCGACCTCGCCGTGTGGGGCGCCGCCCTGTACCGCGACGGTCAGGTGCTGTCGCCGACGTCGGTCGCGCTCATGACCGACGTCGACAATTCCTTCGGCGTTGGTCTCGGCGCCTTCCCGGTGTGCCCGTGTGGCACGGGGGACGACGGAGCTCGGACCTACACCTCGATCGGCCACAACGGTGGCGAGGTCTCGGTGCAGTACTCGCCCTCCGACGATCTCGTGATCGCCGTGAGCTTGACGGAGTCGTTGTGGACGCCGTTCCTCGGCGAGCAGGACGTCTACGTGCTGCTCGAGCGACTGCGGGCGGCCGCCTAGCCTCAGCCCTCGTCGGTGTCGGCCCCGGTGTTGGCCTCGGTGTCGTTCGCCTCGTTCGATGACGGGCCAGCCGCTGTTTCATCGGCGGCCTTCTTTTGTGCTGTGCGCTGGACGAACGCCAATCGCGCCTGGTGCAACGCATCGCGCAGTGTCCCCTCACCCTCGCCCAGTCGTCCTTCGAGACCCTCGACCAGTTCGGCGAGGGCATCGACCGCCAGGCGAGCTTCGTCGAGGCGCGGTTCCTCCTGGGTGAGGTGAATCGCCGCCAGTTCGTAGATGCCGAGGGCATGGTTGGCGATCACAGTCGAGACGTCGGCTTCGAGCAGCTGCTGGCGCGCCTCGGCCATGTCGTGCGCCATCTGTCGAGCCTGTTCCTCCTGCTCCGGCGAGAGGGTTGGTTCAGCGGTTGGATCGTCCGATGGCAGGGTCATGGCCCGAAAAGGTATCGGAACCGGTAGTCTGGACGACTGTCTGACAGGAAGAGGGCCCACGCTCCACCTGGTCACCTGCGGGTGCATCAGGTCCATTGCACTGGCTTCACCAGGATCTCGACCAGAGATCGTGGTTGCGAGTTCTGTGGTGAGTGATGGTTTCTTCCCGATGACTCGGTTCGCCGACATCCGTCGTTGAACCGGTCCACCACGCCGCCGAAAGGAAGCCTGCATGAGGAGAGACTCCCAATAGCTGGGTCACAGGAGCCTCGGATCAACGAGAAGATCCGAGCTCGCGAAGTTCGATTGATCGCCGCCGACGGTGATCAGCTCGGAATCAAGCCGACACCCCAAGCCCTGTCGATGGCCCGTGAACTCGGGCTCGATCTCGTCGAGGTCGCCGACAAGGCCAACCCGCCCGTCGCCAGAATCATGGACTACGGGAAATACAAGTACGAGTCGGCTCAGCGAAACAAAGAGTCACGCAAGAAGAGCAGCCACCAGGCCGTCAAAGAGATGAAGTACCGCCCGAAGATCGGGATCGGCGACTTCGAGACCAAGACCCGCAAGGTCGAGGGATTCTTGGGCGAAGGCCACAAGGTCAAGATCACGATCATGTTCCGGGGCCGTGAAGTCACGCACCCCGAACTCGGTCGCAAGATCTTGGATGACATCGCCGAACGGACCGATGACATCGCCAAGGTGGAGGCGTACCCGCGACTCGATGGACGCAACATGACCATGGTGCTTGGGCCGGACTCCAAGAAGCAGGCCGCAAAGGCACGCGCAGAGAAGGAAGCAGCCAAGGAAGCCGCCGCCGCAGGCGACGACACCGAAGCCGCAGACTGACGCCCCCGAAACACAAGAGAGACAGAGATGCCGAAGCAGAAGACGCACAAGGGTGCGAAGAAGCGTTTCAAGGTGACCGGGTCTGGCAAGATCCAGCGCCGTCAGCGCAACAAGAATCACTTCAACGAGAAGATGACGAGTCGACGCAAGCGTCGTTTGTCCGGCGAGCACGAAGTGACCGCCGCCGATGCCCCGCGCATCAAGAAGCTCCTCTCGAGCTGAGTTCGCACCTGTCCTGATTTGATTCCCCTGTGCTGAACGGCCGGGGGTGAGAGAAAGAGAAGAAAAATGGCGAGAGTCAAGCGCGCCGTCCACTCCAAGAAGCGCCGTCGTCAAACACTCGAGCGGGCCAAGGGCTACTACGGCAACAAGAGCCGTAGCGTCCGGGCCGCCAACGAGCAGGTCATGCATTCGGGCAACTACGCCTACCGTGACCGTCGTGCTCGCAAGGGTGAGTTCCGCAAGCTGTGGATCCAGCGAATCAACGCAGGGTGTCGCCTCAACGGCACCACCTACAGCCGCTTCATCTCCGGGTTGAAGGCTGCCGGGATCGAAGTCGATCGCAAGATCCTCTCCGAGCTCGCCATCTCCGATCCCGCGGCGTTCAAGGCGCTCGTCGACACCGCAACCGCTGCCTCCGAGGCGGCGGCTGCCGACTCCGACGCGGCTTGATCAGCATCACACGCTGATCGAACCAGCGCTGATCGAACCAGCCCTGATCGAAACCATGGTGATCGAACCGCTCAGCGCCTCGAACCCTCGGGTCAAGACACTTCGGCGGCTCATCGCTCAACGCAAGGCCCGCTCCTCGGAGCGGGCCTTCGTCGCGGAAGGTCCGGTCCTGGTCGCGGAGGCGTTGCGGAGCGTGCCGGGTTCGGTTCGCGAGGTGTTCGCCGATGTCGACGCGTGGCCCGACTTCACCGAGGTCGAGGCCGAGGCACGACGTGGGAGCATCGACGTTCACCTGCTTCCGAGCGGGGTGTTGGGTGCGATGCTCGACACCGTCACGCCGCAACCCGTCGTCGCCGTGCTGGACGATGTCGCCGCCGCGATCGACGACATGGCCCTCGATCAGCCGGTCTTGGTGTTGCACGAGCTGCGCGATCCCGGCAACGTCGGAACGCTCATGCGTACCGCTGAGGCTGCTGGGTTTGCCGGCGTCGCAATCACCGGAGAGTCGGTCGATGTGTCGAATCCGAAGGTGGTCCGCTCCGCCGCCGGTGCCCGGTTTCGTCTGCCCGTCTCGGTCGTCGCCGACGCCGACACCGCGTTCGATCAGCTCAGGGGCCAGGGTCGTTCGATCCTGGCCACCGTCGTCGCCGACGTCGGCGACGAAGTCGTCGACTATGACACCGCCGATCTCGCCAC
>CALLIQ010000590.1 GCA_938008925.1 uncultured Acidimicrobiales bacterium | reverse complement strand
ACCCGCTCCCCCGCCTTGAGCTCCTCGACCGAGTGGTCCCACAGCTGGGCGAGCGTCTCTGGGTCGGTGTCGGCGCAGAGACGCCACGGGTGGACGCCGATCTGGAAGAGGAGTTCAGACCGATAGACGTTGCCGATGCCGGCGATGATCGCCTGATCCATGATCGCTCGACCGAGCGGGATCTTTCGCTTGTGGATCCGTCGAACGAACTCGTCGCAATCGCCGGGGTCGTTGACGATCGGGTCCGGCCCGAGCCGATCGAGGGCCACCTGCACCTCGTCGGGGTCGAGCACCCGACATTGGTTCGGCCCGGCGAGATGCAACTCGTTCTCGTCCGTCCACATCAGCACACGACAGTTCGGCGACGGCTCGGGGAACGGCGGCTTGTTCAGCCGGAACTTGCCGAAGAGCCCGAGGTGCACGTGGAGCGAATCGCCGCTGTCGAAGCGGTAGAAGATGTGCTTGCCCTTTGCGTGAATCGTCTCGAGTGTCTGCCCGTCGAGTCGGGCAGCTCCCTCGGCGAATCGGCCCTGTGGCGACTCCACCGCCACCTCACGACCATTGAATCGCTTGCCCTGCAACCGAGCGGCTCGGTGGAGCACGTGTCCTTCAGGCACTGATCACTCCGGTCATCACAGGTCTCCGTCTTTCTTGCTTGGGGCCGCTGGGTCTGGGCTGGATGGGTCTGGGCTCGCTGGGTGTGAGGCCAGCGGATCGAGGCGTTCGAGACGGCCCGCCCCGGCATCGAGGCGAACCCGATCGCCGCTCGCGAGCGAGCCGACATCACCGAGATTCGTCGCCGCCGGAAGGCCGAGCTCGCGCAAGATGATCGAACCGTGTGAGAGGTCCCCTCCGATCTCGACTGCAACGCCGGCGACCTGACCGAAGATCGGCACCCAGCCGGCGTCGACCGAACGGGCGACCAGCACCGTCGATTCGGGTTCGTACCCGTCGGGTAGCCGGCTCGGCGGTTCGCTGGCTCGCAACGCACGACCCTCGACGACACCGCTGGTGAGCGACACGCCACGAAGCACACGCTCCCCGTCACGGCGCGGCGCACCGGCCAATTCGGCCAGGTCGTCGAATCGTCGAACGAGGTCGGGCAGGCGCATCGCCGCCCGCTCCTCGACGAGCGCTCGGCGCGATTCGAGCTCCTCTCGCGAGACGACGCGCCCACCGCCGACCTCGATCAGTTCCTGCATCGACAGGTCCCAGATGGCCGTTGCCTCCGGAAGGCGGCCGGCCTCGACCGCCCGGTCGGCCAGGGCAACCAGCTGGCTTCGCAGTTCGGCAAACGCCTGCATCGTCGACCACCGGATCCGCTCCCGAGCCGCCATCGGCCGGCGAGCGAACGCCCACAACGGCCACGTGACCAGCTGACGCACCGACCGGCGTTTTCCCTTCTCGCCCGCTCGTGATCGATGCGTGAGGATCGAGGCGATGATCGGTGCGGGGTCGTCGGCGAAACGAGGCCGGGCGATGTCGCTCTCGAACACGCCGCGGTGACCGTGCTCGCTGACCCAATCGGCCCACGCCGCCTGAAACGTCGGATCGCTCGGCAGACGCCCCGCCTCGAGTTCGGCCCGCCGCGTCTCGTCGCCCGCCAGTCTGGCGAGTGGAGCGATGTCGTCGAGCATCTTGGTGCCCGGCGTTCGCTGCGAGCCCACGTGCGCGTCGAGCGTGCCTGCCGCACGAAGCAACGCGACGGGAGCGGTCATCGCCGTCGCCAACGACGACATCTGCGTGACGAGCTCGACGTAGACGGCCTGCAACGATTCGAGCCCGTCGGCGAACGTCGAAGCCGGCACGGCGACGCGAGCAGCGATCTCGTGTTCGGCTCGTCGAGCCGAACCGACGGCCCCGAGCTGGGCAAAGCCGAGCCGGATCAGAGCGGGAGTCGACCGGACGATCCGAACCGGGTTCACGCCGACGAGCAGTTCGGGCTCGCCGCCGAGCGATTCGGACAACAGCCGGGTCGGCAGACCGAGGCGACGGAGGAGGTCGGTGAGCTGCGACAGGTTGATGTAGGGACGGCCAGCGAACGACTCGATGAACGGTCGATCGACCGGGAGCGTCGGATCGATCGCCCGGTAGTAGTCCATGAGCTCGTAGGCGGAGGCTTCGACGACCGATGCCATCAGCACCGACGGGAGCTCGGGCAGGATCTCCTTGTGGTTGGCGATCGTGAACGTCTCGTCTCGCCGCGGCGCTGCGGTGATCGGCCGGATCTGGACGAGCCAACACCGCTCACCGTCGTCGGCCCACTCGATGTCCCAGTCGCGTTCACCGAACGTCTCGCGAACCGACCGCAGCAACTCGGTGAGGCGGGTCAGCCACGGCTCGGGGCCAGGCGATTCGCCGGATGCTCGGAGCGCCCCGAGGCGGCCGTGGCGCTCGAACCGACGGAGCTTCGGCACCGTTCGCCGGGTCCCCGCCTCGTGGCCGGACACCAACGAGTCGGCCAACCCGTCGACCACTTCGACGATGTCGTCCTCGAACTGCTGCTCGGTGAACACGACGCCGGCCCGTTCGGCATCGACCATCGCCATCACCAACACATCGCACCGGAGATCGACGTGCCCGGCGGCATCGGTCCAACGGCTGGCCGAGTCGCGGACTCGCTCGACGGCTGCGATCACGTCGTCGACCGTGGCCGCGACGTCGAGTTCCGTCGCGAAGTGGCCCGCCATTGCCGACGTCGATGTGTCCTCCGCTGAGAACGCCGACCGCACGGCGACGCGATCGCCGAGCCCGGCCAGCGCATCGGCGACCAGGACACGGTCGGCCTGCTCGACCCCATCGTCGTCGACCCCGAGGGGCCGGTGACCCAACACGAAACCGCGTGGCACGGCAATGCCACCGGCCGCAGCCCGATCGAGATTGGCCGCCTTCGCACCGGCACCCGAGCGGACGACGTCGCCCGACCCGAGCAGGTCAGGCACGGTCGGCGACGATCGACCGAGCGATACCGGCGACGGACCTCGCGTAGTCGTCGGGGTTCTCGATCATCGGGTAGTGGCCCCACCCGTGCTCGATCTGGCGCGTCGCGTGCGGAATCGCTCGCTCGAGGGTCTCCGCCTGGCGAACGTCGAGCACCCGATCGCGTTCTCCCCACAAGATGACCGTTGGCACGGTCACCGCGGGCAGTCCGTCGAACCATTCGGCATCGAGGATGTCGAACATCACCTCAAACCCCTCCGCCCGTCCGTACTCGCGCAGGAACCGGTCCGAGTAGTCCTGCGGCGCGTTCGGGAACAAGAACCGGCTCGCCAGCAAACGGACCGGCTTCGAGCTGATGATTCGCTTCGCTGCCGTACGAACGAACCGCCGCTTCATGAGCTTCGGGAACAGGCGGGTGTCGAGATCGACCGCCACCGGTGAATGCAGAATGAGTCCGTCGACGAGTTGTGGGTGGCGGGCCGCCAGATCGAGTGTGATCGCCCCACCGATGCCGTGACCGAGCAACACGATGCGGCCGGCGGTGGTCAGCGCGACCTCGGCAACGGCGTCGGAGAACGTCTCCATGGTGACGGTGCCAGCGGGCAGCGGCGTGCCCTGGAATCCGGGGAGCGTGATGCCGTCGAGCGAGACCCGAGCCTTCTCGGTCGTGTCGGCAACGGCGTCAGGGGCGGAGCCAGCAGGAAGGTCGACAGCGCCACCATCGAGCGGATCGGGTAGTCGCTCCCATCGGAAACCGCCTCCTCCGTTGCCGTGGACGGCGATGACCGTGATCGTCTTCGCAGCGTCGGATCCGTCGGTCATGGGGACGGATGATTGCCGATCCCGGAGCGAGTGAGCCACTCGGCCGAAAACGCCTCTGCGAGCGCCATCGTCGGCACCATTGGATGCACGGTGTGAAGGCTCGGCAGGGCCGCCGCATCCATCACGCCGACGCCTGAAAACCCGTTCACGTCGCCCGCCTCCCCCACCGCGGAACCGAACCGACAACTCGCCGCCACGTGTGACACCGGGCCGAAGCCGGGCTGGAGATCGCCCGGGCCACCCAGGGTCTCGGCGAGAAGATGACGGGTCTGTTCGACGGCATCGTCCAAGCGACGACGATCGTCGGGATCGGCGAGCAGTCCGAGTTCGACGACCAGCGAATCGCCCGAGGGATCAGCGAGCTGAATCGAGCCCGTGGACACGGGATCCATCAGCATGACCATCACGACACCGCGCCCCCGGCCCTCTGGCGATGCCCCCGTG
>CALLIQ010000589.1 GCA_938008925.1 uncultured Acidimicrobiales bacterium | reverse complement strand
CACCCAGATCACGGGGGCGCCGGCTGCGCGAGCCCCGTCGACGAGCTCGTTGATGTTGGCGATGACGGCATCGCGCTCGTGCCCTGCGGCGACGACGCCCACCTGGACATCGATCACCAGCAACGCCGTGTTCGGACGATTTTCGAGCGTGGTCATACGGCCTCCCCATCGGTTGGCCAGCACGCTACCTCGCTTCACCTCTGGCGGCCGCCGGATCGGGCGGGAACCAGGAGGACGCGGTCAGATGCCGCTGGCGACACCGAGCAGTCGGGACCGGGTCACGGAGCGGACGCCACGGGTGAGGCTCACGATGGCGAGCACCCAGGCGGCTGCGCCGAGGTAGATCGGCAGATTGCCGGCACCGAACAACACGCCGGTGGCCTGGCTGTAGGCGATCATGATGAGCGGCAGTGAGACGAGGCCCGATGCCTGCTGAGCCGCGGCGGTCGACTTGACCTTGGCCGACAGTCGCAGCACGAGCGACAGGCAGATCGCCAGGAACGGCGGCAGCACCCACAGGATCATCAACCACCATTCCTTGGTCGGGAAGAACCAGCCGCCGACCTCGGGGCCGACGGTCAGGTTCACGATGAGCGAGTAGGCGGTGAAGCCGACAACCGTCGTGATGTAGCCGGGAATGAGGCTGGCGATGAGCTTGCCGATGTAGATCTCACGGGCGCCTGCGGGGGAGTGGGCGAGGAACTCGCCGGTGCCCTTCTCGCGCTCGCCGACGATCGTGGCTGCGCCGACGGCGGTGGAGATCGTCAGGGGCACGATCACGGCGACCGGGGCGAACAAGAACACGGCGAGCGCATAGCCGGTCTGGCCCTCGGGCGTGTCGCCCTTCAGCTGTTCCTGCGCTGAGGCCGGCAAGACCTCGAGGGTCTCGGAGATGCGAGAGACGGTCTCGACGGATCCGATGTTGGTGATGGTCAAGAGGAGGATCGTCGGGATGATGACGAAGAAGAAGGCGCCGAGCAGCGACATCGGGACCCAGAAGTCGCGGGCCTGCACGAGTTGCTTCAGGTCGGTGCGGGCCACGGTGATTGCCCGGCCCCAGTTCATCTTGGCGTCGCCGGGCTTGGTGGCCGGTGCCGGTCGACGGTCCGATTCATGGCTCGAGGCGGAGTTGGAGGTGGGGGAGACGGTTGCGGTCATGATCGTTCCTCTCAGGCGCCGGTTGCGGCGAGCGCTTCACGGACGGGGCGGCCACTCGAGCCACCGGGTGGAGGGATGTCGCCGCCGCTGGAGCCGTGGTCACGGCGAACGGCGAAGTAGAGATCTTCGAGCGAAGGCACGAACGGAACCGTGCTCGTGATTCGGGCGCCGGCGCCGACGGCGGTGGCGATGAGATCGGGAACCAGATCGACCGAGGCGACCTCGAGCGTTGCGTTGTCACCGTCGCGTTCGTAGCTCACGACACCGTCGCTCGATGCGAGGACGTCGAGCGCCGACCCGTTCTCGGCCGCCATGCGGACGACCGGTTGTGGCCAGTAGCGGGTCGAGAGATCCCCGGGTCGTCCGGAGATCAGGCTCGTCCCGTGCTGCATGACCACGATCTCATCCGCCAGGCCCTCAGCTTCGAGGAGCAGGTGGGTGCACATGAGCACCGTCCGCCCCTGTCCCGTCATCTGGCGAATGAGATCGAGAACGGCGAGCGCCGACTCTGGGTCGAGCCCAGACGTCGGCTCGTCGAGAAGGAGGAGATCGGGGTCGTGGAGGATCGATCGGCTGAGCGCGAGCCTGGTCTTCATGCCGGTCGAGTAGCCGCCGACCTGGTGGTCGAGGGCGGCATCGATGCCGAAGGTCGCAGCGGCTTCTTCGATGCGTGCGTCCGCGTTCTTGCCTCGGCCGATGCCGTAGAGCTCGGCCGCGTAGCGGAGGTTGTCCCAGCCGGACAGGCGGTCGTAGAGCGACGGCTTCGCCGACACCACGCCGCACCGACTGCGAACTTCTTCGCCATCGGGCGTTGCTGGATCCATGCCGAACACGCGAGACGTTCCGACATCGGGCGACAGCGCACCGGTGATCATGCGAATCGCCGTGGTCTTGCCTGCGCCGTTCGGGCCGAGCAGAACCGTGATGTTCCCCTTCGGCACCTCGATGTCGAGGTTTGTGAGCGCCTGAACGTCGCCGAACCAACGGTCGACGCCCTTGACGTCGACGATCAGCTCGCGGGCCGGTGAGGCGGGCGGGGACTGGGGCGTGTCATGCAGTTCTCGATCCACTGGAGGGGTATCGGCATCCCCTGGGGAACCTGAAGCAACCGCTACCGTCGTACGCATGTTCGTACTCGGAGTCGACCCCGGCTTGTCGCGCTGCGGCTACGCCGTCCTCGAGACAAGCGGTCGTGGAAAGAATCGTCCCGTCGCCATCGGGGTGATCCGAACCGAGCCCGGTGACCCGCTCCCCGGACGTCTGGCCGAGATCGCCGTCGAGATCCGGTCGCTGCTCACCGAGTTCAATCCAGACGTCGTCGCCGTCGAACGGATCTTCTTCCAGAACAACGTGCGCACCGCGGTGTCGGTGGCTCAAGTGTCGGGCATTGTGATCGCGGAGGCGGCCGGTCGCGGCGCACGCGTGGCTGACTACTCTCCGTCACAGATCAAGGCGGCGGTGGCCGGCGACGGCAGAGCGGACAAGAAACAGGTGCAGATGATGGTGCAGACACTCCTCGGCCTCTCGGCGCCCCCGAAACCCGCCGATGCGGCCGACGCCGCAGCGGTTGCGCTCTGTCACCTCGCTCATGACCCGTTCGGTCAGCGGGCCGACGCCGGTCGACTGGCGGCTCGCCGATGATCGGGTCGCTTCGAGGCGAGGTCATCGATCGTGAGCCGGCACTCGACAAGGGCCATGCCGAGGTGCTCGTCGACGTTGGCGGTGTCGGCTACCGCGTCACCGTCACCAGCGGCACCCTCGCCGGTCTCACCGCCAACGCCGAAGCGTTCCTGTTCGTCCATCACCACCATTGGGAAGCCGATCAGAAGCTCTTCGGGTTCGCCACCAAGGACGAGCGAGCCGCGTTCGAAGGTTTGCTCGGTGCACACAAGGTCGGCCCCGCCTTGGCCCTTGCGATCCTCGCCACCTATCCGCCAGCGCAGCTCGCACGGGTTCTGGCCAACGACGACGTCGATGCCCTGTGCGATGTTCCCGGTGTCGGCAAGAAGACCGCCCAACGTCTCCTCGTCGACCTGAAGTCCACCCTCGTGCTCCCGACGCTCGACGCCGAGGATGGCGAGCCGATCGATCTCACCGAGGGTGGCCAGCGATCGGCGGTCATCGCCGACGTTCGGGCTGCGCTCGAGGCGCTCGGCTACAGCACCGACGAGGTTCGAGCCGCCGTCGGAGCGCTCGATCCGGCCGACGTTGCCGGCGCGAGCGAGTCCGGCCCGCTGTTGAAGAAGGCCTTGCGCGCCCTGGCCTCGGGGGCCTGATGCCACGCGACGAATGGGTGGCACCCGAGCCGCTTCCCGCCGAGCAACCGGGAGCGATCAACGACGAAGGCGGCCTTCGCCCGCGCTCACTCGATGAGTTCGTCGGCCAGAGCGAGCTGAAGGAACGCCTCGGCGTGATCCTCGATGCTGCGAGGGGCCGCAACCAGGCTGCCGATCATCTGCTGTTCGCCGGTCCGCCTGGGCTCGGCAAGACCACCCTCGCCGGCATCGTCGCAGCCGAGCTCGGCGCCCACCTGCACATCACGTCGGGACCCGCCATCGAGAAGGCGGGCGACCTCGCCTCGATCCTGTCCAACCTCGAGAATGGCGACGTCCTCTTCATCGACGAGATCCACCGACTGCCCCGCCAGGTCGAAGAGGTCCTGTATCCGGCGATGGAAGACCTCCAGATCGACGTCATGTTGGGCAAGGGTCCGGCGGCGCGT
>CALLIQ010000588.1 GCA_938008925.1 uncultured Acidimicrobiales bacterium | reverse complement strand
CTGCCGGTGCCAGTTGCGTCCGATCGACTGTTTGGGAGGACAGTAGATGACGATCGCCGAGGCTCGGGATTCCCGACCGACGGATCACACAAATCAGCAGCCCGCCGGCTTGCTCGACCAGCCCTCGATGTTCGATCGAGTGGCACGCAAGGTCGCTGAACGCCCGGATCTGCCCATCGACACCAGCTGGCGCGATGTCGCCTCCTGCCGTGACACCGACCCGGATCTCTTTTTTCCGATCGGGACCACCGGCCAGGCGATTCAGCAGATCGGCGAGGCAAAGTCGGTGTGCATGGGATGCGCAGCGCAGCTCGACTGTCTGGAGTTCGCCCTCAGGGCGAACCAGGACTCGGGCGTCTGGGGTGGCACCTCAGAGGAGGAACGGCGTCAACTTCGCCGCACCTACCTCGCCCGCCGCCGCAGTCAGCTCTGACAGCCAGCGCTGACATGCAGGGCTGACACCCAGAGCTGACAACCAGCTGAACACATTTGTTTTCTGAACGAGCCTGGCCCGTTCGCGTCCAACCACGTCTCGTCGGCTCACGCCCCGCCGAGGTGTCGGTGGTGTCGAGACTCGCGTCAGGCCGATGCTCGGTCGAACGCGACCATCAGCTCGGCCACGGTGCCGCCATCGCTTCCCGGCCGGATCTTCAGCTCGCCGCCGAGTTCACCCGACGCGAGCGTCCGGGCGATCGTGAGACCGAGACCCTCGGAGGAATCGAGGTCGAAGTCGTCGGCGAGGCCGGCGCCGTCGTCGTGGACGCGCACCACCACGCCCTGGGGTCGGCTGACGAGCTCGATCGTGATTCGTCCGCCGTCGGAGTCCGGCGGGTAGCCGTGTTCGACGGCGTTCTGGAGCAGCTCGGTCAGAACCACGGCCACCGAACTCGCCGTCGATGCAGCCATGATCGGACCTTCGCCGAGCACTCGAAACTCGATCGGCATGTCGGGTGCGACCAGACCCTCCTCGACCATTCGGACGATCGGGCGAGCGATCTCACCGAACTCGACGTCGTCACCACCCTCTTGAGCGAGGATCTCGTGCACGAGCGCGATCGAACGGATTCGGCGAACGGATTCGTCGATGGCGTCCTTCGCTTCCTCGTTCTCGACCCGTCGGCCCTGGAGGCGGAGCAGCGACGACACGGTCTGGAGGTTGTTCTTCACCCGGTGGTGGATCTCTCGAATGGTGGCGTCCATCGAGACGAGCAGCCGCTCCTGGCGGCGCAGATCGGAGACGTCTCGCAGCAACACGATCCCTCCGTTGATCTCGTCACCGTCGAGCAGCGGTAAGAGGCGAACCATGATTGCGACGTCGATTCCGCGTTCGATCTCGTCGGTGATGGGAACCCGAAGCCGGAACGCGGTCCGAACCGCATCGAGCTGGAAGCCGATGTCGTCGAGGTGGCGACCGGTCGCGTTCGCATGGAACCCCATGCGGTGCAGAGCCGACACCGCGTTCGGGGAGGTGTAGGTCACGCGGGCGTCGGGGTCGAGCACCATCACGCCGTCGCCGACGCGAGGCGCCACCTCGCTGTCGGCCTCTTCGTATGCGAACGGGAACTGGCCAGACGCGATCATCGTGAACAACTGACCGGCCACCGCCAGGTAGCGACGGTCGAGTTCACTGGCGGCACGGGCGCCACCGAGGAGGCGGCTCTCCGAGCTCACCACGGCGATCACATCGCCTTCGCAGCGAACCGGCACGGCGGTGACGACCGTTGGCACGGGCTGGTCTTCGCCAGGCACCTCGCGTTCGAGCTCGACACGAACGATCGAACCGGTCTCGAGCGCTTCTTGCGCGGCTGGCCTGTCGGCGAAGGAGTGGAACCGCCCGACCTGATCTTCCCGGTAGAGCGTCTGGGTGGTGGCCGGTCGGATCTGGCCGAGGGCCACGAACCGTCGGCGCACCGACTCGTCGTCGCGTTGATCCTGCACGGGCGCCAAGAGCAACAGATCGGCGAAGGCCAGATCGGCGAGCAGGTTCCACGACCCGACGAGATGTCGGAGGTGCTGACGCCCCGACGACTCGAGGTTGGTATGGCGCGGGGCGAGGTCGTTCAGGGTTGCCACGCCCAGAGGCTACAAGCGGCCTCGAATCCCACTCGGATCAGCCGCCTCGACGGCCAGGCACGCCGCTTCGGGCAGGTCGTCTCAGCGATCGCGCAGGTCGATCTCGCCGAGGTGCGCGAGCGGCGCCTCGATCTCGATCGTCCAGGCGGTGGGGCAATTCGGGCAATGCAACGTCGCGTTGCCGCGAACCAGATCGAAGAAGTCGATCGTGCCCTCGGTGGTGCATCGGGGGCACGGATGCGACTGCGATGCCGTGTCGGCGATGAGCTGATCTGCGTGCGAATCGGTTGACCACGTCTCCATGCGCCCAGTTCACCGCTCCTCCGAATCGGCGGCAATGGACGCCATGCCCAGGCCGTAGTGCGGAGGGATCAGGTCGGGCGTGGGTGATCACCCATCAAGGAGCGCGACCAACCCGTCGACGTCGCCAACAGGGGACTCCGACCAGGGGACGGTCTGCACACCCGGCCCGGCCGTGAGATCGGCCTGGGCGCGGGACTCGGCCACGATGTCGGCGAGGGCTTCGCGCAGGTCGGCATCGTCGATCTCGGCCAGTTCAGCGTCGAGCGAACGGATCTGCGGATCGAGCACACGGTTGACGAGGCGAAGCGACGCCTCATGGCCCCTGGTCTTCAGTTCCTCGACGAGCATCGATGCCTGAGCGGTCGGTCCCGGCTCGGTCGTCTGCACGACGACGTACTCTGTCCGGTCGCTGGAGAGGCGGCGTTCGACGGTGCGAGCGCGCTCGACGAAGGCCGGCTGCAGTGCGGAGAAGAGCCAGAAGAAGTCGGCGATCTCAGCCAGGAACGGCCCGCCGAGGAGTCGCTCGGCGACGGCCATGAAGGGCTTCGACGCCACCCGGACCACTCGAGTCCGGTACGGGGCGGTGAGCCACCGAAGCAGACGACTCCCGAAGAAGTCGAGCATTCGCTGGGGGGCGTCGAGCACGTCGAGTGCGTGCACCGAGGGTGGTGTGTCGACGACGACGAGATCGAATGCGTCGTCATCGGCGAG
>CALLIQ010000587.1 GCA_938008925.1 uncultured Acidimicrobiales bacterium | reverse complement strand
CCTCTATCACGAGCTCGGCATGATCCTGGCCGAGATCGTCGACGGGCTCACCGACGCACTCCCCGAACCGACCGACCCCGAAGACTGACCACCCCGAAGACTGACCACCCCGAGGACTGCCAAACCCGCGGACTGGCCAGCCCGTCTCGATCTCAGTCGGCCGGCCAGCTGAAGACCCCGGCGGTCCCGGGCCCGACGTGAGCCGCGACCGACGGGCCGACGCGGTAGCGAAGAAGGCGACGCACGCGACCGCTGTCGAGTAGCGCCCCCTCGAGGGCCTCACTCACCGGGGCGGTGTCGGGATGGGCGAGCCCAGAGGCGACGACGAGATCGCCATCTCGCTCCAGCACTCGTCGCGCCATCGCCGCCACCGCATCGTCGATGCCGGTGGGCCCAGCGGGGATCGAATCGATGACTTCGAGCTCGCCTCGCCCCGTCCACAAGACCGGGATCGGCTCATCATCTCCCTCGGGCGCGACATCGAGGTCGCCGAAGCGGCCCGATCGGCGAGCCAACTCGAGCCCCTGCAAGATGAAGACGCTCTCGAGGACGCTGGCCCGGTGCTCGGCGGCGGCCACGGCATCATCGACCGAACAGCCCGAAGCGGCGACCTGTGCGGCTGCAAGCGCGGCGGCGCCGACGCCGAACGACGACGTGCCGGAATCGACGATCGTGACCGCGACGTCGACCGAGTCGCTCGCGATGCGGGCGCTGTCGATCGTCCCGCTGTACGCCGAACCGACGAGCACTGCCAGGACATGGGTGGCCCCCTGCGAGGCTGCCCGTTCGAACGCGTCGACGAACGCCCCGGGCGACGGTTGCGCGGTCGACACCTCGGTCTCACCGGGCACGACCCGCTCGTAGAAGTCATCGGCGACGAGGTCGACACCGTCGAGCGATTCGACGCCGTCGATCGTGATCGTCAACGGGACGATGGCGATGCCAGCCTCGTCGGCCTGTTCTGCCGTGAGCTGGCTACTCGAATCGGCGATCACCGCAATCGTCATCGTGTCCTTCCGAGGGCGGAGGGCGCCCACCGCCTCGTCACATCAACCGTGTCGCCACATCAACCCGACAGGTCCACCCCGTCTTCCACCCCGTCTTCCGTCCGATCGTGCTCCGCCTGATCGTCCGGCTCCACTTGAACGTCCGGCTCTGTCTGATCATCTGCCCCGGGAGGTGGGCTCGATGCGATGAAGCGGCCGATGATCACCGCGCTCGAGACGATCGCACCCACTGGCAATGCCGCCGTCGGACGGGGCCCCCAGGCGTTCGGCCACTGTCGGTTCGCCCAGAGCGCGGCGCTCAGAACCCAGACGGCGCTCGCCGTCGCAGTCGCACCGAAGGCACGCTGCTTCCACACCGGCGATGCGGCGGTCGCGATGGCGACGGCGGCATCGATCGGAAAGTAGACGGGGAACGTCGCGAGCACTTGCCCGACGCTCGTCGCCACGCCCTTGCCGCCCCGAAAGCCATTCCAGACCGGGTAGCAGTGGCCGACGACGCTGGCGACGGAACCGACCTGGGCCAGCGCAGCGGGCGACATCCCGGTCGCCGCCGCCAGCCCCCGACCCACGTTGGCAGCGGTCGCCCCCTTTGCGATGTCGCACGCCAACACCGCGAAACCGAACGACGGTCCGAGCTCGGCGGCCGCATTCGCCGCACCCGGGTTTCCGCTCCCCCTCGCTCGCAGATCGCCACCCCCTGCGACCCGAGCGGCGACGTCGGCACTCGGGATCGTGCCGAGGAGATAGCCGATCCCGGCGGCGAGGAAGGGACGCACGCGGCGACCGTAGTCGGTCGTCCGAATGGGGCGAGCAAATCCGCTCGAGCCAGGACCGAGAAGACTGGACCCGAAACCCGGGTGGTGGGGCCCACCGAGAGTGCTACCCTGTCCCAGCTCTGGAACGGCTTTCGAGTCGCTCTCCGGCCCCCATCGTTCAGTGGCCTAGGACACCTGCCTTTCACGCAGGCAACACGGGTTCGAATCCCGTTGGGGGTGCGTCATCTATCCCCTATGCTCTCGGAGCCGGTCCACCAGCCTCGGTTGGAGATCGGTTCTGCAATTTGGTCCCGTAGTGCAGTCTGGAGTGCACGCCGCCCTGTCAAGGCGGAGGTCGCGAGTTCAAATCTCGTCGGGACCGCGGAAACCCTTCGGGTTTCTTGAAGAAATTCGCTTCGCGAATTTCTTCTCGAGGCTCGAGGTGGCAGCCCCTTCGAATTTCTTCTCGAGGCTCGAGGTGGCAGCCCCTTTCGAATTTCTTCGGAGATTCGAGATCGTTCGTCCACCGGCCGAGTTTTGAGCGCAAGCGAGAAACTCGCAAAGTGAGAAGGCCCCCTGTGGGGCCCGACGAACGGCCGGGTCGGGTAGCTCAGTTGGCAGAGCGGTCGCCTGAAAAGCGATAGGTCACCGGATCGACGCCGGTCCCGACCACACCACATGTCCGAGGCCTCAGGTCTCGGACATGTTTCGTTTTGACGGGCGCTCGTTCTCGGCCTTTTCCCGCCCCTTTCCCGTGGCCGACCGCCTTTCGATCGTTCGACCGGAACGGGCGCACACCCACGCCCGAGCGATGATCATCGCAGGGTGCGACTATTGGCAGCTCGGGAAATGGCCATCCTTCGGCAAGCATTCAGCTCCGATGGTCTCCCATATCCCTCAAACAATCAGTGCATATTGCCGGTTTTGTCGCCGCCACGAACGTGTTTCAATTGTTCTATGACACCGCCGCGTCAATCCGAAATGTCCGACGAACACAAGGCCGCACTCGCCATCGGCAGAGCACAAGGAAGAGCCGTCAGGGCCTACCTGGAAGCGCTGGAGGCTCACAAGCCAAAGCGAGGCCGTAAACGCACACCAGAGTCGATCGCCGCTCGGCTCGAAAAGATCGGTGCGGAAATCGAATCCGCCGATGCGCTGAAGCGACTGCAACTCACCCAGGAGCAGATCGACCTCACCCAGGAACTCGAGACCTTCGATGAAGGCGTTGATCTCACGGGCCTCGAGGCCGACTTCGTCGAGGTCGCCAAGGGCTATGCAGAGCGAAAGGGCATCTCCTACGCCGCGTTCCGCCAGTTGGGGGTTTCCGCCGCGACCCTCAAGAAGGCCGGTGTGTCCCGCGGAAGCTGACCGCCCGGGGTGGCGTCAGAGAATGTCGCCACCCCGATAGGACGCATTGTCGCTCGTCGCCACCAACGCTTCTGCCCGGGCGCAGAACCCCGCAACCTGGTGATCGATCATCCCGGTGAGTGACGATGCGTCAGCGCAAATGCTCGCCAGTTCATTTGACGAACCGGGGAACCGTTCGTCCGCTCCGAGTCGCTCGATCAACGCCGACCCATCGGCCGTTCCCTCGCGCAGCTCCAAGGCCGTCGCAACGGCGTGTTCTTTGATGATCTCATGCGCTGTTTCGCGCCCGAGACCGCCTCGAACGGCATGCATGAGCAACGTCGGCGAGGCCAAGAAGGGCAGATAGCGATCCAACTCCGCCTGCACGACGCCATCGAACACGCCGAAATCACT
>CALLIQ010000586.1 GCA_938008925.1 uncultured Acidimicrobiales bacterium | reverse complement strand
AACGTCGTCGTGACCGATCCGCTCGCCCCCGCCTGCGGAACCACGGCACCGATCACACTGTCGCCTGGGCAGAGCCAGTCCTTCACCTGCTCGCTCACGGTCGCCACCGCCGACATCACCAACGTCGCCTCGGTTGTCGCCGACGATCCCATTGGCGGAAGCCACAGCGCATCGGCGACCGCCGACGTGTCGGTCTTCGCCGCCGGTTCGGTGAGCGGTGTCGTCTTCGCCGACGCCGACGCCGACGCCACCTATGACACCGGCCCTGTCGCCGAGGCCGGCTTCGTCGCTGTGACCGTGTCGCTCATCGACACGAACGGGATCGTCGTCGACACCGTCGGCACCCTCCCGGACGGCTCGTTCTCCTTCGCCGACATCCCGGTCGGCGACTACACGGTGAGCGTCGACCGGTCGACCGGCGTACCGGCTGATCGCCTGCTCACGACGGACAACGAAACGCAGGTGGTCACGATCGCCGAGGGCGCCAACACCGCCGCCGATCCAGTCGGTTACACCGAGCCGGCAGCCATCGAAGGCGTCGCCTTCGTCGATGCTGACGGAGACGGTGTCGACGAAGGAACCCCGCTCGCCAACGTCGGCGTCGAGGTACTCGACGCGACCGGCACCGTCGTGGCCACCGCCATCACTGCAGCCGACGGATCGTGGAGTGCGACCGGTCTCTTCCCCGGTACCCACACCGTCCGGTTCACCCCGCCGAGCGGCTTCGTCGCAACGAGTCCCGACATCGGTGACGACGCTCTCGACTCCGACCCCGATCCGACCTCCGGCGAGACCGCCACGATCACGCTCGCCCCGGGCTCGACCTCGATCGACAACGACGCCGGCTACTACCAACCGGTCACCATCGGCGACACCGTCTTCATCGACCACGACGGCGACGGCGTCCAGAACACCTCCGGAAGTGGCACGAACGAGCCCGGACTGCCCGGCGTCGACGTCACGATCAGCTGGGCGGGTCCCGACGGCGTGATCGGAACCCCTGACGACGTCTCGACCGTGGCGACCACCGATGCCACCGGCGACTACACCACGACCGGTCTCCCGCCGGGCACCCACGAGGTCACCGTCGACGAACCGACGGACCTCACGATCACCACCGGCAATGATCCGTCGACCGTGACGCTCGTCTCCGGCTCTGCCGATCTCGACATCGACGTCGGCCTGGTCGGCACCGGCGCTCTCTCGGGAACCGTGATTCACGATCTCGACGGCAACGGCTCTCGCGACGGCGCCGAGCCCGGCCTCCCAACCGTCGATGTGACGATCACGTGGGCCGGGCCAGACGGCATCTTCGACACCGCAGACGACTCCGCGTTCGAGACCTCGACCGCAGCCGATGGCACCTGGAGCGTCACGGCGCTGCCGGCCGGCGAGTACCTCGTCGACATCGACGAGGACTCCGAACCCACGGGCCTCAACGCCGTCAGCTTCGACGACGACACGACGCCGGATGGCACGACGACCGTCACGCTCGGCGGGGGCGAGATTCGCACTGACGTCGACACGGGTCTCGCGGATGGCGCCACGATCGGCGACACCGTGTTCGGCGATCTCGACCGCGATGGCGAGCAGGACTCCGGCGAACCGGGCCTCGGTGGCGTCGGCATCGTCGTGACCTTCCACGGCGACGACGGCACACTCGGCACCGACGACGATCTGACCTTCACAACGACCACGACCGCCGACGGCTCGTGGACCATCGACGACCTGCCCGGCGGCACCTTCACCGTCACGGTCGATCCGACGACCGTGCCCGACGGCTATCGAGATCCGTCGACCGTACGGGTCACGGTTCCCCTCGGCGGGACCGATCTCGACGCCGACATCGCCCTGATCCCGAACGACCCTGCGACCATTCCCATCACCTACGACGTCACGGTCGTGGTCGGCGCAACGCCCAGTGCCGTCCCGCTGACCGACCCGAACACCGACGCGGCGACGGTCACGGTCAACACCGGAGCGGTGCCTGGCCTGACGCTGCTCCCCGATGGCACCTGGTCGGGCACGGCGAGCACGCCCGGCGTGTACGAGCTCGACGTGACCGTGTGCGACCCGTTCGATGCATGTACCGATCACACCGTCGTCGTACGAGTCGTATCGACTCCCTCCACCACCCCAACGACGACGCCGACCGCAACGCCGACACCGCTGGCCCGCACCGGTTCGTCGACGACCGTGCTCGTGACCGTCGGGCTCACGTTGCTCGCACTCGGCGCATTCCTCGTGCTGTCTCGTCGCCGGCCGCAGCCAGGCGCCGACAACCCGACGAACGCCGGCAGCTGACACCCATCTCCAGCGCCTGAGCAAGCTTCGCCACAGAGCGGGAATCGGTCGTTCCGAGGTTGTTGTGGAAGCGCTTCCATGACACCCTTTTCGCTGCTCGTGCACATCAGAGCAACAGGACCATCGCCCAGCCGAATCGACGCACGCACGTGAACACCACCGCTTCCAACGACCCAGACGCCGAGACACGGCTGACGTTTCCCGATGGCTTCGTGTGGGGCTCCGCCACCTCCGCATTCCAGATCGAAGGGGCGGCGGCGTCAGATGGCAAGTCGCCGAGCATCTGGGACGTGTTCTGCCGCCAAGAGGGTGCGATCGCCGACGGGAGCAATGGCGACGTCGCCTGCGACCACTACAACCGCTACGCCGACGACGTGGCACTCATCGCCGATCTCGGCCTCGATGCGTACCGCTTCTCGATCGCGTGGTCGCGGGTCATTCCCGAAGGAACCGGTGCCGTCAACGCCGCCGGGCTCGACTTCTACGATCGCCTGACCGACGCCCTGCTGGACGCGAACGTCACGCCCGTCCCGACCCTCTACCACTGGGACCTTCCCCAAGCGCTCGGTGCACGCGGTGGATGGCTCGCACGCGACACCGCCTTCGCGTTCGCCGAGTACACCGATGCCGTCCTCGAGCGACTCGGCGACCGCATCGACACCTGGACGACGTTGAACGAACCCTTCGTGTCCGCCAACCACGGCTACGTCACCGGCGAACACGCGCCGGGTCACACCTCCGTCGCCGAAGGCCTCACCGCCTCGCATCACCTCATGCTCGCTCACGGGCTCGCCGGCGAGCGCATCCGCTCGATGGCGCCCGACGCTCGCCTGGCGATCGTGATCAACTTCACGCCCCTCGCCCCGGCGACCGAATCCGACGCCGACCGGATCGCCACGCACCACCGGAACAATCTGGAGAACCGTTGGTACAGCGATCCGGTCGGCGGTCTGGGCTACCCGGCCGACACCGTCGCCCATCTCGAGTGGGATCAGGCCGAAGTCCACGACGGTGACATGGCGTTGATCGCCGCGCCGATCGATCTCCTCGGGATCAACTACTACACCCGGGAGATGGTGTCGGACGACGACAGCTACGAGCTCCCCGCCGGCACGCCGGTGAACACGATGGGATGGGAGATCCATCCGCCCACGTTGGGTTCACTCCTGCGAGAGGTCGACGATCGCTACGACTTCCCGTCGATCCTGATCACCGAGAACGGCGCCCCGATGCCCGATCGGATTCGCAAGAACGGACGGATCGAGGACGACGATCGCCTCGACTACATCCGCGATCACCTCGTCGAGGTTCATCGAGCGATCGCCGACGGCTGCCCGATCGAGGGCTACCTCGTCTGGTCGTTGTTCGACAACTTCGAATGGGCCTGGGGCTATGCACCGCGATTCGGCATCGTCGAGGTCGACTTCGAAACGCAGCAGCGGATTCCGAAGAAGAGCGCCGAGTGGTTTTCTCGAGCAGCGATCACCAACGGTTTCACCGTCCCGGATCGCTCCCCCCAAAGAGGGTGAAACTGATCGGCCCCGTTGAATCCTCGCCACGGTTGGGTCACCATGGCGCCAGTTCTTCGTAGGCCCTCGTGGCCGCCGGGAGGTTTGCCGCCGCTCCTCCCGGCGGCTTCGAGGCCACCGAGCACGAATGCTGTGGCCTCGAAGCCTGGTGGGGAGACTCGCGACCGGTGATCACTGCGGGTGATCACCGCCGGGCGGTTGCCGCCGGGGGCTTGCAGGGTGATTGCTGGGGTGATTGCGGGGTGATTGAAGAGTGCGGCGCCTACACGCTCTCGCCGTCGGGGGCGAAGACGTGCACGGGGCCGGAGATTGCGACGTTCACCGTGTCGCCAC
>CALLIQ010000585.1 GCA_938008925.1 uncultured Acidimicrobiales bacterium | reverse complement strand
TGCTGACTCGTACCGCAGCCGCGGACGAACTCTCCGGAGAGGCGAGCACGTGGATTCTGGGTGCGGTCATCGTCGCCGTCGGTTGGTGGGCGCCCGCCGCACTCGTCGATGCCTGGTTCGAGTTTCGCCACGAGCCCCGCTTCGGTCACCGCCCGCTCCCTCGGGGTCAGTTCGCGGTCGGCTCCTTCGTCACCTTGGTGGCAGCGGTCGCGGTGGCGCTCGGTGTCGCCTTCGCCGTCCGGTTCCTCGTCGACCAAGCCCCGGGTCGATGGTGGCTGATCCTCGGGCTCGTCGTCGCCGCCGCCCTCGTGATCGTCGGTGGGCTCGGCGCTGCGGCGAGCCGCGTGGGGCATCGGATCGAGCCGCTCGACGACGAAGTGGTCGGTGCCATCGGTGAAGAGCTCGGACTCGACGTGTCGTACGGGCGGATGCGATCGGACGCGATCGTCGGCCTCAACGCGCTCACTATCGGATGGCGTCACGTCGACGTTGTCGTGACCGACGATCTCCTGGCCGAGCCGGCAGAGCTCCAGCAACACGTCGTCGCCCACGAGCTGAGCCACGTTCGCCATCGCGACACGATGACGTCGTTGCTGGCGACCGCCGTCGCCGACGGGTTGGCCATCGGCGCCGTCGCCGCGTCGGTTCCGGTCGCTGACATCGCAGACGGTCGTCGGCTTCCCATGCTCCTCGTCGCCGCAGCGGCAGCCGCCGGCATCGCCAACATCGTGTTGGCCTGGCTCAGCCGTGCTCATGAACGCCGGGCCGATCTCGACGCCCACCGGCTCGTCGGTCCGACACCCGAATGGGCGCTTCGCCGGCTTCACCTCACCGACCGTGCCGATCTCGCGCCGCCCTGGTGGGCGCGGTTGGTCGCCTCGCACCCCAGTCCGGGTGAACGACTCGAGCTGGCCAGGGTGGTTCGCGAGCGCTGACGATGGCGCCGATCGCTCATCCGAGGGACCCAGCCCATGTGGCGGGGCGAGACACTCTACGATCGGGCTCGTGACCACCGGAACACCACAACAGGGCAAACGATCGCCCCGTTCCGGAGGTCCCAAAGGCAAGGGAGCAGAGGCCTTCACCGTCACGCCGTTCGCTCGGCTCGCTCGAGCCCATGCGTGCTCGGCCGGTGGCGATGCGCTGTTCGCCATCGCTCTCGCCGATTCGATCTTCTTTTCGATCGACCCGAACGATGCCCGCTGGCGCGTCGCCCTGTACCTGCTGGTGACCGCCGCCCCATTCGGCGTGGTGGCGCCATGGCTCGGCCCGGCCATGGATCGCCTCAAGGGCGGAAACCGCTACATGATGATCGGCGCCGCCGGCATGCGAGCACTGCTCATCATCGGCGTCGCCACCAGCATCGACTCGCTGCTGTTGTTCCCCCTCGCCTTCTCGATGTTGGTCATGGGCAAGACCCACCACGTCGCCAAGAGCGCCCTCGTCCCCGGCATCGTGAAAGACGAAGAGGGCCTGGTCACGGCCAACTCGCGCCTGTCGATCATCTCCGCGCTGTCGGCCGCGACGGTCGGCGTCCCCGGTGTGATCCTCCTGCGGCTGGGCGGTGCGGAGTGGACGCTCGGGTTCGGGGCCATGGTGTTCCTCCTCGGAGCCGTCCTCGGCTTTGCCATCCCCGCCACGACGGTTGCCGCCGAACCTCGCGACGAGGACGAAAAGGCCGAGATGCGTGGCGCCGGCATCGTGCTCGCCGCCAGCGCGATGGGTTATGTCCGCGGCGTCGTCGGCTTCTTGACGATGTTGCTCGCCTTCGAATTGCGGGGCGGCATCGATCCGGGCCCGACCGGTGCCGGTGTCGAGATCGGTCATCGGGTGCGCGAGGCGCTCGGCGGGCTCCGTCTCGACCTCTCGACCGGCGGTTCGCCCGCCTGGCACTTCGGCGTCGTGCTCGCCGCCACCGGCGTCGGCGGCCTCGTCGGTGGCATTGCGTCGCCTCGCCTCCGTGAGATGGTTCGCGAGAAACGAATCCTCGCCGGCGTGCTCGCGGGGGTCGCTGCGTTCGGGGTGCTCGCCGCACTCTCCGGTGGTCTGATCGGGGCGATGATCGCGGCGTTCTCGGTCGCCATCGCGGGCCAGACCGGCAAGCAGGCATTCGACGCGATCGTCCAACGAGACGCCCGCGGCTCGAACCTGGGTCGTTCCTTCAGCCGGTTCGAGAGCAGGTTCCAGCTCGTCTGGGTGCTCGGCGCTCTGATCCCGGTGATCGTTCCCATCCCGGCTCGGCTCGGCTTCTTGATCGTGGCTGCGGCATCCGCCTTCGCTGCGGCCAGCTACTGGCTCGGTCGCGATCCCTCACCGAACACCACGAAGCCCCGAGCGGCGGCGAAACGGGCGGCCACCAAGACGGCGACCCGCATCGGCAATCGCCGCTCCTCGACAGCCCCGGTCGACCTGACCGGTGGCGAGCCACCCGCCGACCTGTCCGAGGCCGGTGAATCAGCGCCACCTCCAGCCGCGCCGGCGCCAGCCACCTCGCCGATGAACACCGCACCGATGGCGGAACCCCCACACGAGCCCACCCGGGTCATGCCGGTGGTGTCGTTGCCGGACCACGACGCCCAGCGCGATCGGAACGGCGACCGTGATCCGGACGCAACGCCGAGCTTGCCGGCCCCACCTCGCCGGCCGGGCTCGTCTGACCGTTCGCCTCGCCGCGACGGCTGAACGAGCTGCTGGCTCAGTCGTCGAGATCGTCGAGGCCGGACAGGTCGTCGGGGACCTCGAAGGCCGAGCCACCCGGCAGATCGGGATCGAGCCCGATCCGAGCGAGCCAGAGACCGGGAGCGTCGACCTCGGCCGCGGTCGGCAGATCCAGTTCGTCGCTCCACAACCGAGCGAGGCCGGCATCGCCCGAACGCTCGACGACGCCGGCGATGAACGCCGCGCCCCGGTCGAGGGTCGACTCGGTGATGTCGATGCCGAGGAGTCGCTCCATGAAGCGGTCGGCGGGGGTGGTGTCGATCGTCTGCTCGCGCATCCGGCGGCGGATGTCGTCGTGGTTGGTGACCAGGAGGCTGGTGATGTCGTCGACGACGTGATCGACGTAGCCGAGGACGGCGGCGACCAGTGCGTCGATGCGGGGCACGAGCAGGTCCTGGGCGGGGGAGCGCATCATCGACAGGATCGCCTCGGGGTCGCCGAGCGTCTCGGACAACTCGGTGAGCTGGCTGAGATCGGTGATCGACCCGATCTGTTCCTGGATGGCCTCGGGATCGGGTCGGAACCCGGAAGCGAAGTCGACGAACAGCGCGTCGAGCTGCTTGGCGACGTGCGGGGTCGAGAGCACGGCGTGAGCGACGAGCTCGCGGACCAGAACCCACAGCCGCAGTTCGTCGACCGGTACGCCCCACTCCTCGGCCGTCGTGTCGATGGCGGCCGGGATCACGAGCACCGTGTTTGCGGGGCGGGGTATGGGAAGGTCGTATTGGCCGAGCGCCCGCTGTGCGAGGTGGCCGATCATCGAGCCGGCGCTGGCCGACACCATCATCGGGCCCATCGCGGTGAACATCTGGCTGAACATGGCGCCCATCGGGTCGGTCGCCGGTTGCTCCGCGATCAACGACTGATTGGCATTGCCGATGGCCTCGCCGAACCGTTCGAAGAACGGGCGATAGGCGGCAAAACTCTTGGTGACCCAGTCGGAACGGCTGGTGGCGAGCACGGTCACGTCGGCCGGCAACGCCAGCCCGTCGATCTGACGAACGTGCAGTTCGGCGACCCGCGAAAGGTCTTCGACGGCCATGCGGACGATCGGATCGAGGTTCGGCTCGAGCCCGCCGTCGGAGGCGACCGCGGCTGCGAGCTGTTCTGCCTGCACCCACGGATCGGCACCGGCCCCACCGAAGCCGCCGCTGCCACCGAACATGCCGGACAGCTGGCTGAACATCTTGCCGAGGTCGTTGAAGTCGAAGTTCTCGTCACCGAGTGGATCGTCACCGCTCACAGGGGCATCGTAGGACGGTGAGTTCGATTGCGGTCACCGGGGCCGGCGATGCAGTGGGTCGGCGACTGGTTCGTCAGCTCGCGGCCGACGCCGCTGTCGAACGGGTCATCGCGATCGATCGTCGGCGCCCACCGAGCGGGTCGACGAAGGTCGAAAGCCATGCGGCGGTCGTCGGACGAGACGATCTCAGCGAGCTGTTGGAAACGTGCGACACGCTGGTGCACCTGGCTCCCGAAGCGAGTCGGGGCGGCGACGCCGATTTGGTCGCAGCCACGAGCGAGGTGCTCTTCGAGCAGGCGGCGACCGCTGGCTGTCGCCACATCGTGCTGCTTTCCTCGGCCACCGTGTACGGCGCCCGGGCCGACAATCCGATCCCCATCACCGAGTCGGAACCGCCGGCCGTCACGGGCGAGCTCAGCTTCGCCGTCGCCAAGCTCGCCGCCGAGCGCGTGCTGGAAGACTGGGTCGCTGGTGCTGGTGCTGGTGCTGGTGCGGGTGATGGTTCTGGCGATGGTGAGCGCAGTATCGCGATCATGCGGCCGACGATCACGCTCTCTGAGCACGGGGCAGGCTGGGTGGCCAAGGCCGTCCGTTCGGCGAGCGTCGTGCGGCCGGATCAGATCGACCCGCCGGTGCAGTTCCTTCACCGCGACGACCTCGCCAGCGCACTGAGTCTCGCCGCTCGCCGTCAGCTCACCGGCTACTACAACGTCGCTCCTGACTCCTGGATCGGCGCGAGCGTGTTCCGCGAGCTGCGCGGCGACTTGCCCGTGCGACTGCCGGGCAAGGTGGCCGATCGAGCTCGGTGGGCGACGAGGCGGGCGGGTGTGCGACCCGTACCCGACGGCATCGATGACTACGTCGCTCACCCGTGGGTGATCGCAAACGATCGACTGCGGGCACAGGGCTGGATCCCGGCGTTCTCCAACGAAGAAGCGTTCGTGCTCGGCACGCCGGCCCCGCCGTGGTCGATCAGCCCGCAGCGCCGCCAGGAGGTGGCGCTCGGCGTGGCCAGCGCGGCCGTCGCCGGCGCGACCGCCGCGGCGGTTGGTTTGGCCAAACGGGTCACCCGCTGACGAGTTGCGGTGAACCGTCTCAGGGCGCGGTTGTCAGGGGAGAGGGTTCTCAGCGAGAGGGCTCTCAGGGAGAGGGTGCGACGGTGACCATCACGTCGGCGCCGTTGCGTCGCACTTCGATCTCGACCCGCTCCGCCTGATCGGTGGCTCGAAGCAGCGCGACCAGCTGACCCATGTCGGTCAGATCGTCGCCGTCGAGCGAC
>CALLIQ010000584.1 GCA_938008925.1 uncultured Acidimicrobiales bacterium | reverse complement strand
CTGCAGATCGGTGGCGACTGGGTCACCTACGGGTCGGTCGCGAGCACACCCAACTACGTGGGCCTCGACGGCGAGCGCCGCCCCGGTGATCGCGAGGGGTACCAGTCGTTCCTCAAGCTGGCCCAGCAACTGAACTCGGTGCACTTCATCGGCGGTTACCCCGTCGAGCCCGTCGACCTCCACCCGTCGATTCGCCATCTCGAGTGCGCGTTCGATGCCCACACGCTCACCGACCGGGCCTTCCACATCTACAGCCTCGGAGCGGAACGAAATCTCGACGGCATCGAGATGGCCCGGATCGCACGCGGTGTCGACGACGAGACTTTCGACGCGCAACCGAGCCTGACGACGGTGATCAACGCCAGCACACCGCTCCGCTACGACACGCCGATGCTCGAGGGCATCATGCAGATGTCGGCCAGGAACCAGGTCGTGATCGTCACACCGTTCACCCTCGCCGGGGCCATGGCCCCGATCACGATCCCGGGTGCCCTCGTGCTCCAGAACGCCGAGGCGCTGGCCGGCATCGCGCTGACCCAGGCCGTGCGGGCAGGCGCACCGGTCGTCTACGGCGGCTTCACGTCGAATGTCGACATGCGATCGGGATCGCCCGCTTTCGGGACCCCGGAGTTCACCAGGGCTGCGATCGTCGGCGGCCAGTTGGCGCGGCGCTACGACGTTCCGTATCGATCCTCGAACGTCAGCGCCTCGAACGCCGTCGACACCCAAGCGGGCTACGAGAGCATGTGGTCGCTGTGGGGGGCCGTCGACGGCGGGGCGAACATCGTGTTCCACGGCGCCGGCTGGATGGAGGGCGGCCTGCACGCCAGCTTCGAGAAGATGGTGATCGACGCCGACTTGCTGCACATGGTGTCTCGGTTCCTCGAGCCGATGGATGCGTCGGAGTCAGCGCTCGACGAGGCGGTGGCAGCGATCGCCGAGGTCGGTCCCGCCGGGCACTTCTTCGCCACGCAACACACCCAAGACCGCTACACGTCGGAGTTCTACAGCCCGATCGTGTCGGACTGGCGCAACTGGGAGAGCTGGACCGAGGCCGGCCGACCCGAGGCGAAGGGCCGGGCGAACGCTGTCGCCGCCGAGCTCATCAGCGGGTTCGAGGCGCCGCCGATCGACGATGCGATCGCGGCCGAGTTGCGCGACTACGTCGACCGTCGAGTCGCAGAAGGCGGCGTCGCCACCGACTACTAGCGCCCGTTACTGCTGTGACCGGGTGCTCCGGTACTCTCGGCCGCCATGAGCGCCCCGACTCCCCGCGTGCACATCACCTCCCTCGGATCGGGTGACCCGATCGTCTTTCTGCACGGCATCGGCTCGACGTCGGCGACGTGGACCGAGGTGATGAACCAGCTCGCCGATCGCCACACCGTGGCGGCGTTCGATCTGCTGGGCCACGGCGGTTCGCCGGTTCTCGACGACCCGGCCGAATACACCCGCGACCGGGCGCTCGACGACCTCGACACCGTGATCGCCACGCTCGATGGGGCACCCGTGCTCGTTGGCCATTCGCTTGGCGGCTACCTCGCCCTCGCCCATGCGGCGACTCGCGTCGGCGCGGCTCGCGGCATCGTGGTGCTCAACACAGGGCCTGGCTTTCGCGACCCCGAGAAGCGAGAGGCATGGAACGATCGATCGAGGCGCAACGCCCACCGATTCGGTGTGCCCCCGCAGGCTGCTGAGCTGAACCTCCAAGAGGACAGCGTCGTCATGGACTCGGTCGCCGAGCTCGAGGTGCCGACGCTCGTGCTCGCCGGCACCGCCGATCGACCGGAGTACGCAGGCGCCGGGCAGTACCTCGAGCGCAAGATGCCGAACTGCCGCTTCGTCGCCGTCGAAGGTGGCGAACACGCGATGCACGAGGACTCCCACGCCACCGAGGTCGCCACCATCGTTGCGGAGTTCGCCGCCGGTTTGTGACCCGAGCCGGGACTGAGCCGGGGCCGATCGAGACCAGACCGATCGAGACCAGACCGACCGAAACCAGACCGACCTAGACCAGTCCGACGGCTCGCAGAATCAGTCGGATGGCGAGGGTGGTGAGCACCACCTTGAACAGCGTCTCGAGGTGCTTCTCGCTGATCCGACCAAGAAGTCTGGTTCCGATGATGCTGCCGAGCGTGACGCCGGCGGCGCCGACCGCGATCACGGCCACGTGCTCGGTGATGGCGAAGTCATCGAGACTGAACGCCACGACCTTGGATGCGTGAGCGAAGACCTGCGCCATCGCCGCCGTGGCCACGAACGCGGTGTGCGTGGCCGTGACCGCCTTGAAGAACGGTGAGGTCATCGGTCCGCTCGCGCCGACTGTGGTATTCAGGAAGCCGGACACTGCGCCCAGCCCGACGAGCACTCGGTCGGGCAGCCCATCGGGAGCGGAACCGTCTGCTCGCTTGCGCATCAGCAGGCCCCGGAGCAGCGCGGGTCGCCAGGCGGCAACCAGCACGAAGACACCGATGACGAACCTGGTCAGGTCCTCCGGGACCGACGTGGCGACTGCGACACCCACCAGGCTGGCCGGTAAGAGAAGCAGAGCCGACAGCCCGACCGCACGCCAGTTGATGTCACGCCGAAGAAGGGTGGCTCTGGATCCGTTCGAGGCGAGTTGAATCCCGCCGTGAATGGGGATCGCCACCGACGGAACGAAGAACTGGGCAATCACGACCAACAGGATGATCCCGCCGCCGAGCCCGGCGAGCGCACTCAACACCGATGTCGCGAGAGCGGCGAGTCCGATCACGACGAGT
>CALLIQ010000583.1 GCA_938008925.1 uncultured Acidimicrobiales bacterium | reverse complement strand
GCCGGCCCTGTCGCCCAGTCGTCGACGACCGCAGCCCCAACCACCGCAGCCCCCACCACCGCGGCGCCCGCCGCCGCAGGCCAGTCCTTGCCGGTGACCGGCTCCGAGACCCCTTGGCTGATCGGGGCGGCCGGCATCTTGATCGCGGCGGGTGCAGCGCTCACTTCGATCACCCGCCGCTCCGGCCTCAGCCGATAGGCGTTCCGGAGCTCTGGTGCCGATCGGTCGCTTGGTTCGGTCGGCATCATCGGGTCTAGGTTCGGGAGATGGCCAATGAGCACGGACATCTCCCGAAGGCCGACGTCGAAACACTCTCCGACGATCTGAAACGCAGCCGCGAGGTGTGGTTCGAGAAGGCCTACGAGGACGACAACCTCTTCCTCACGCTGGCCCGCCAGCCCGAGGTGTTGCGCATGTTTCTCGACATGACGGCGTTCATCTACACCGACAAGTCGTCGCTCGACCCCGAGATGCTCGAGCTGTGTCGAATCCGATTGGCCCATCGCAACGAGTGCGTGCATTGAAGCCTCGCCCGCTCATCCGTGTTGGTGAGCAGAGGCATGAACGACGCAAAGGTCGATGCGGCCCTCGGTGATCTCGACGCAGCGGCCGATGCTGGTGCGCTGCCCGAGGCGACGATCGCCGCGCTGCGTCTGGCGGACGTCCTGACGAGCTCGACCCCCACCGTGACCCCCGAGTTCCAAGCTGAGCTGTCGACACACTTCGACGAGACGCAGATCTTGGAGCTCGGCTCGGCCCTCGCCCTTGCGTCGGGCTGGCAGCGGTTCATCGAGGCGTTCGGGATCAAGCCCGATCAATGGACCGAGGCGACGCCAGCGCCGCAGCGTCCCGGCGACTGACTCAGTATCCCGCCGCGACATGACCCAGGAACTCGATCGTCGACAAACACACCTGGTGTTCGCCGGCATGTTGCTGGCGACCTTCCTGGCGTCGCTCGACGGCACCGCCGTCTCCACGGCGCTCCCGACGATCGCCGGTGACCTCGGCGGCATCGATCAGCTTCCCTGGGTGCTCACCGCGTTTCTGCTCGGATCGGTCGCGGCCACGCCGCTCTACGGAAAGCTGAGCGACCTCTACGGTCGTCGAGCGCTCACACAAGCGGCGTTGGCGATCTTCGTCGTCACGTCCGTGATGGCGGGGGCGTCGCAGACGATGCTCCAGCTCGTGATCTCGCGAGGGCTCCAAGGCATCGGCGGCGGTGGCCTGATGGCGATGGGCTTCATCGTGATCGGCGACATCTTCTCGCCCCGTGAACGTGGCAAGTACATGGCGTACTACACGATGAACTTCACGTTCTCCTCGATCGTCGGGCCCGTGATCGGTGGTGTGTTCGTCGACCTCGCGTCGTGGCGCTGGATCTTCTTCATCAACGTGCCGCTCGGATTGCTGGCCAGCGCGGTCATCCATCGCCAATTGACGTTCACGCTGCCGCCTCGAGAGCACCGTCTCGACTTCGTCGGCGCCGCCGTGTTGGTCACGGCGGTCACAGCGCTGATCGTCGGGCTCGCGGTGGGTGGCGAGTCGATGCCCTGGACCTCGTGGCAGGTCATCGGTCTCCTGGTGGTGGCAGCGGTCGGGTCGGTCGCCTTCGTCTTGTGGGAGCAACGAGCCCCGGAGCCACTGCTCCCGATGCGCCTGTTCTCCAACCCGACCTTCCGGATCATGATCACCGGCAACGCCGTCTTCGGTATTGCGGGGATGGGCGTCTTGGCCTTCTTCCCACTGTTCTTCCAAGTGTCGCTCGGCGAGTCGCCGACCAGGGCGGGCTTGATCCTGGCCTCGATGAGCATCGCCGTCACCTTCGGGTCCTACGCCGCCGGTCGGATCACGACCGGAACCGGCCGCTACCGACGGGTGGTCCAGGTGGCGCCGATCCTCGCCCTCGTTTCGCTGGTCGCGTTCACATTCCTCGATCGAGACTCGAACGCCCTGGCCGCGATTCCGTGGTTGGCCCTGCTCGGTCTCGGGATGGGGATGGCGTTCCCCACCATGACGACCGCGACGCAGAACTCACTCGATCTTCCCGATCTGGGCGCCGGGACGGCAGCGATCAACTTCTTCCGAACGCTCGGCCAAACCCTCGGGGTCGGCGCATTCGGCGCGCTGTTGACGAGCCGGATCAGCCGGCGGATCGCCGACGTCGACGGCACGGTCGATCCGGCGGAGTTGCTGTCGACCCCCGAAGACATCCAGGCGCTCGAACCGACGCTGCGAGCAGCGGTCGAGGAGGCGGTGGCCGTTGCGGTCAACGGCATCTTCCTCGTCGCCATCCCGGTGATGTGCATCTTCGCCATCGCGGTGTGGTTTCTCCCCGAACTCGAGCTCCGGACCACGACGGCGCTCGCCTCTCAGCAGCCCTCCAAACCAGAGGGTGGGACGGTCAGTCGAGGCTGAATTCGGCCCAGATGGGCTGGTGATCGCTGGCCGTTGCGCTGGCGACGACACCGCTGTCGAGAGCCTCACACCCTCGGGCGTAGAGGTGGTCGAGCGTGAATGGCAGCCCGAAGCGACGGAAGGTCTCGACCCGGCCGTCGGTGACCCGCTTCAAGCGCGCAGGGGCGAGCGAACGGTCGATCGCCCGAATCGCAGCCGGTGACGCCGAGTTGAAGTCGCCGCCGACGACGGTCGGCTCGACGCGGTTGACGCTCTTGCTTCTGGCCGCCGTCCGAGCCTGGATGGCTCGACCTCGCCGACTCAACAGCACGGTCTCGAGATGGATGCTGACCGCGTTGACGATGCGCCCGTCGACCTCGACCGGCACGTGCACGGCACACCGGGGCTGCGGCTGCGATCGCGCCGTGAGCGGCAAGGAGATCACATCGGCCTCGCCGAGCGGCCATCGCGACACCACCGCGTTGCCGAATGGGCGACCGGTCTCGCAGCTGTCGGCCACCGCACCGAAGCGATGATCGGCCTCGAGCCCCTCGGCGATGGCGGCAGCCGACTCGGGACTCATCTCCTGGAGTAAGACGACGTCGGCGGACGCCAGGCGCGGCTCGGTCGAGAGCTCAGCGACGGCCTGTTCCACGTTTCGGCCGTGTTCGATGTTCCAAGAGACGACTCGCACCCGCACACGATGCCAGGTCGACGGTTGCCCGCGGTGGCGTGCGCGGTGATGTGAGTGGTGGCGACCGGCGTCGGGGGCGAGAGACTGACCGGATGCAGTTGCCGCTCCCGCTGATCAAGAACGTCGTCTTCGTCGGCGGCGGGCATGCCCATGCCCTGGTCCTGCGGGCCTGGGCGATGAACCCGATCCCCGGCGCGAGGCTCACGCTGATCAACCCCGGTCCGACGGCGCCCTACACCGGCATGCTCCCCGGCTTCATCGCCGGTCACTACGAGCGTGAGGATCTCGAGATCGACCTGGTTCGGCTCGCCCGGTTCGCCGACGCCCGCCTCGTGCTCGGCTCGGTCACCCACATCGATCGTCTGGCCAAGATGGTGGTCGTCGACGGTCGGCCGCCGATTCCCTATGACATCGTCTCGATCGATGTGGGGATCACATCGGCCATGCCCGAGATTCCCGGGTTCACCGAGTTCGGCACCGCAGCGAAACCCCTCCTCGACTACGCCAAGGCATGGCTTCGATTCGTCGGCGAGGCTCCCGCCCGCTCGTCGAATGACGTGGCGGTCATCGGCGGCGGCGTCGGAGGGTGCGAGCTCGCGATGGCGATGCGACACCGGCTCTCGGTCGAGGGTGTCGCATCGACGGTTCGGGTCCTCAGCGCCGGCCCGCTGCTCCCCGAC
>CALLIQ010000582.1 GCA_938008925.1 uncultured Acidimicrobiales bacterium | reverse complement strand
CTCATACTCGATGGCTCGGAGGGGAGGACTTGAACCCCCAACGACTGGACCAGAACCAGCTGTGTTACCAATTACACCACCTCCGAATGGTGGAGCCGACGAGGATAGCGGGAGATCGAGTCATGCCCCCACGCGATTTTCACGCGTCCGCCGCCACCCAACTCGCCCCTCCGAACCTCCGTCACCTCTGGAAATCGAGACTTGACACCAGAGGCGACGGAGGTTCAGTCGGGGCAGCCTTGGATGAAGCAGGTGACTCGCTCGAGCCGGCGGAACGAGATGGCGCGGCCGAGTGAGACGGCCACGCTTTCGCGGACGAGGCGAGCGAACGGCGCTGCGGAATCGGTCGGCTTCACCTCGGCGGTCAGCCCCACCTCCTCGGCGATCAACTCGGCCCGTCTGACGTGATAGGGGTCGCTGACGACGATGACGTCGGTCAGGCCGTCCCTCGTCAGGAAGCGGGCGGACGCTGCGAGCTCCTCATAGGTGCTCGTGCCGTCGACCTCGAGAAAGAGGCGTTCGTCCGGCAGCCCTGCCACCGATCGCAGGTAGTCGTAGCTGGCCTTCGCCTGGGTGGTCGCGTCGCCTGGACGCCCGCCGCCGGTGACCACGACGAACTCGACGGCGTCGTTCAGGTAGAGCTCGGCGGCGCGATCGAGGCGACCGCGCAGGGCCGGGGAAGGTTCGCCGTTGTACTGCGCCGCGCCGAGGACGATCGCCGCTGATGCCGTGCCGTCGTAGCTGCGTCGTGACGCGAGCCAGACGTCGACGAAGTTGGCGAAGACGTAGGTGACCACCAACACCAGGACCGTGAGGAGCCAGAACCCACGGCCCTTTCGCGGACCGCGTCGCGTCGGCAACGAGCTCGGAGACGAACCGGTGGGCGACGATTCTCTGGCCATCAGGAGGCGAGGGGGCGCTCGCTCAGAGCTTGGCCCGGGCCGCCCGCAGGCGATCGATCACGACCGCCCGATCGAGCTCGACCATCGGTTCGAACAACGGGATGCCAGAGCGTGAACCGGAGAGCGCCATGCGAACCGGGAGTTGTGTCTTCGTGCCGAGTTCCTCACCCACCCCGAACACGGCCGCCTCGAGCGCCTCGGGCTCCCAGGGGCAATCGGCGAGCCGCTCGATGACGAGATCGAGCACCTCAGGCACCCGGTCCTTCTCCTTGGTCATCGTCTTGCGCCAGTCCTTCTCCTCGGGCTCGCGAGGATCTCCAACGACCCAGTCGAGGAACGACGGCGCTTCTTCGAGTCGCTTCAGACGACCCTGTACGAACGGAGCCATACGCTCGAACAGCCCGGCATCGATGTCGGTCACGAATGGGCCGACCCGGTCGAGAAACTCGTCGAGGGGCAAGGCGCGGATGTACTCGGCGTTGAAGTGCTCGAGCTTCTTGATGTCGAAGAACGCCGGGGCCTTGTTGATGTCGGCGAGATCGAACTGGGCGACGAGTTCATCGATCGGACGAATCTCCTCGCCACCGTCTCGCGGGCCCCATCCGAGCGTGAGCAGGTAGTTGCGCATCGCCTCGGGGAGAAACCCCCGGTCGGCGTAGTCGCCGACCGAGACGTCGTCGCGACGCTTCGACAGCTTCTTTCGCTGCTCGTTGACGATCAGTGGCAGGTGGGCGAACACGGGAGGAGGCGTGTCGACTCCGCGGTCGGCGAACGCCGGTGACCCGAGCATGGCCTGGCGGAGCAGGAGGACCCTCGGCACGGTGTTGACGAGATCCTCGCCACGCACCACATGGGTAATGCCCATGTCGAGGTCGTCGTACGCGTTGGCGACGTGAAACAGCGGGACGCCACTCGACCGGACGATGACGAAGTCCTCGAGGGTCGAGTTCTCGAACTCGACGTGACCACGGATGAGATCGTCGTAGCCGGTGATGCCATCGTTCGGTGTCCGGAAGCGGACGACCGTACCGTCACCGGCAGGCACGTCGCGGTCGCGGCAATGGCTGTCGTAGCCACCGGCTTGACCCTTCGCCTCCATGCGAGCCTTGACGTCGTCCTGGCTGCAATCACATCGATAGGCGAGGCCACGCTCGAGGAAGTCGTCGGCCGCAGCGCGGTACAGATCGAAGCGATCGGACTGGCGGTACTCCTCGTGCCAGTCGACCCCGAGCCAGCCGAGGCTGTCGCGGATCGCCTGCACCAGCTCGTCTTGGCTCCGGTCTGCGTCGGTGTCTTCGACGCGGAGCACCATCGTGCCGCCGGTGTTGGCGGCGTACATCCAGTTGAAGAGCGCGGACCGGGCGGAGCCGACGTGCAGGTAGCCGGTCGGGGCCGGACTGAAACGGACGCGGACGTCCGACGTTGGTGCGGCCAGAGGCATCGATGGGTTCCTAGAGATCGAGGTTGGAGCGCCAGTCGGACTCATAGCGCAGAGTGATCGCCTTGATCGAGCGTCGCAACGCCGACTCGGGCACGGCGTCGACGATCTGGCGACGCTCGGTGTAGTGGTGGCTCGAGTGAACTTCGGCGAACACTCGCTCGCGATATGCGACGAGCTCAGCGTGAGGCTCGGGGTCGAGGAATCCGAACACGGTGAACGCCGCGGTGAGGTCGTGGATCACCGGCGCCCGGCCGTAGCTGGCGGCACGCTTCAGCGCGACGGCGACACACGCCGCTTCTGCGTCGGCCTGGTCGACGTCGCCGAGGTGCAGTCGGTCAGCGAACTGATGCACGAGTCGAAGGGCATAGCCCTGATCGGGTCCCTGGTTGCCGAGACGCGCACCGCTCGGCTGCGCGCCCGGCAGGTCGCCGGCGCGATCGGCCCGCCACGATGAGGCGCGACGGGGAGGCGAGGCATAGCTGCGAACCCGCTGGACGGGATCGGTGGGGACATAGTCAGGTGCGGCCACGTGGCGAGACTACCGTGCCCGGCATGGGTACGACCTCAGTCATCTACCGCATCATCCTTCTGCTCCACATCGCCGCCGCCATCGTCGGCTTCGGTGGCGTGATCGCACACGGCACCTACAACGCCAAGGCATTCGCAGCCAAAGCCGGTGAGGCTCTCACCCTGCTGCGAACCACGAAGGCCGTGACCAACATCGCCTACAACGCGGTGAACGGCGTGCTGGTTCTCGGCATCGTGCTGATCGCTCTCAGCGACGGCTCGTGGTCGTTCGCTGCGCCGTGGGTGTCGGCTGCGTTCGTGATCTGGTTCATCCTCGTCGGCGTCATGCACGGCCTGATTCGCCCCGCTTCGCGCGGCCTGCTCGAGCGGGCCGAAGCGCTCGATCCCGAGAGCTCGATGTCCGAAGACGGCGAGGTCATGGCACTGGCCAAGAAGCTCGCTCTCGGCGAAGGCCTCTTTCAGCTGTTCTTGGTGGTCGCTCTGGTCGTGATGGTCTGGGGCCCCGCCAGCTGGAACTGAGACCGCTGGAACGAGCGATCGTGTGAGCCAACCCACTCTTGTGTGGGTCGCCACCGCCCCGTAGCCTCACTCCCTGAGGCGAACGCTCACGGGGAGTAGCGGTGGTGCAGAAAGCAACGGAAGATGGATCCGCATCAGCGCGGACCGACAGCGGGCCGCGATCGGCGTTCGGACCAACGACCCGACGGCGGTTCATGGCCGGGGCGGCCGGCGCGACCGCGCTCGCGTTCGCCACACCGGCGCTCGCGGCCACGAGCACGCGGATCCAGACCGAGAACGCCAACGCCGGCTCGAACGCGTGGCGTTTGACCAACCCGGCGGGCGACGATCTCAAGCCGTTCGGCGCCTACGTCCTCCAGGACTCCGTCAAGGCGGGCGAGCAGGTCGACATCGTCGTGTTGGCCGACTCGGCCATGGCGATCACGGCGACGGTCTTCCGGCTCGGTTGGTATGGCGGCACCGGGGGCCGTCTGATGCGGACGCTCGCCGCGACCCAGGTCAACGCGACACCACCCCTTCGCACCAACGTGGTCACGGGCGAGACCGGCGACACGACCGCGCCCGCCTTCAGCTTCACGGTTCCGGACTCGTGGCTCAGCGGGATCTACGTGATCCGCCTCGTCAACGCGGATGGCGTCGATGCGCACGCCACGTTCGCGGTCAAGGACACCCGTCAATGCGACATCGTGTTCTCCCAGCCGATCCTCACCTACCTCGCGTACACGAACACGCCGACCCCGACCGGCAAGAGCTTGTACGACGGCCAGAGCGGCGGTCCGCTCACCGATCGAGGCACCCAGCGCGCCACCGAGGTCAGCTTCGATCGGCCGTATCGCCTCGACGGCGCTGGGGACCTCTTCCGCTTCGACCACGACCTGATCATGTGGTTCGAAAAAGAGGGCTACGACATCACCTACGTGACCAATCTCGACATCGATCGGTGGCCAGACACCATCAAGCGAGGCCGGATCAACGTCGTCTCGGGCCATGACGAGTATTGGACCCAACGCATCATGGATGCGTACCTCGACGCCCGCGACTCGGGCATCCACATCGCGAACCTCGGAGCGAACAACGCCTATTGGCGAGTGCAGGTGGCGACGTCGCGCGACGGCCGACCCAAGCGCCGCATGATCTGCTTCAAGTACGCAGACGGCGACGATCCGGACGAGCCGACGGTGCTGTTCAAGGACACCGACACGACCATGCAGAACATGTGGAGCGTCGACTTCATGGACTTCATGGACTTCAACAACACCTACCCACCCATCGTGCCGACCAACACGAGCCACTGGTTCTGGGCCGGGGCCGAGGTCGAGGACGACCAGGAGCTCGATGACTGTCGGATCATGGGATACGAGGTCGATCGCCGGAACTTCTCGGTCCCGCTGCCGCCGAACGTCGAGCGAACGCTCCTCGCCTCGTCGCCATTCGTCGGCGACGAGAAAGGCAGCAACTGGGCGCACAGCGTGCTGTACCGAGCGCCTTCGGGGGCGTGGGTCTTCTCCGGCGGCACCAACTCGTGGGGCTGGGGTCTGATCAGAGACGGTTTCGCTCACCCCGCGATTCAACGAGCGACCATCAACCTGTTGAGTCGGATGCTGGCCGACTCCGATGCGCCGACGCCCGAGCCACCATCGGACGGTTTCGCCCCGTTCGCCAATGCGCAGGCGTTCGTGCGCCAGCAATACCGAGATTTTCTCGGCCGAGAAGCCGATGCGGCAGGCCTCGACTACTGGGCTGGCCAAGCCGGCGACGACGGATCCGGCATGGTCAGCGTCGTCGACCGCTTCCTGCGGACGAACGAGTTCGCTCCTCGCTTCTCCATCGCTCGCCTCTACCTCGCCGCCTTCGGGCGTATCCCCGACGCGGGCGGGTACGACTTCTGGAACCGACGCCACCTCCAAGAAGGCATGTCGATCGAGGCGATGGCCACCTTCTTCTCGTCCTCGGACGAGTTCCGCGCCACCTACGGGGATCCAGCGAATCGCGAGTTCGTCAGGCTGATCTACCGGAACGTGTTCGATCGCGATCCCGACGGCGACGGGTGGGACTTCTGGGAGGGTCGCCTCGACGGCGGTCTGACCAAGGGACAGTTGCTCGCCAACTTCAGCCAGTCGCCCGAGGGACAGACGATCTACGAGAACCGCGTGTTGGTGGTGGCCACCTACCAAGGCCTTCTGAAACGGCCCCCGGCCGGCACCGAGTACCAGCAGTGGGCGAGCCGACTCGACGGTGGTGAGCCATCGACGGCGCTCATCGAGGCCCTCCTCACGTCGAGTGAGTACGACGCCCGTTTCTGACGCGTAGGGTCGGACGATGCCGAACCGGATCGCCGCCACCGCGGTCGGCCTCCTCGCGGTGGCTTCGCTGCTCGCGACGACCCCCGCGCCGCCGGCGGGAGCAGCCGCCGTCGTACCCGATGTCGTCAGCGACCTCGGAGTCGACGTCGTCCTCACGCCGGTCGCGACCGTTCCCGACTCGTCGTTCGGGGCAGCGCCGCGCCTCAACGCGATGGCTGTCAACGGCGACCGGCTGTTCGTGGTCGAGGAACGAGATGGCCACGTCTATGAGTTGACGGGCCCGAACCCCTCACTCGGCGACGAGTCGTTCACGCGATCGACGTCGCTCTACCTCGACGTCGGGGCAGCGATGGCGGCCGCTGGCACGCCGCTCGACACCTCCTCGGTCTTCCACGGAGGCCTGCGGTCCATCGCCTTTCACCCCGACTTCGCATCGAACGGGCTGCTGTACGCATCGGCCATGGCGCTGCGGCCCGCAGACCCGAACCTCCATCACTACCTGAGCGATGCCGACACGCCCATCGCTGCCGATTCCGTACTGCTCGAGTTCACCGCAGACCCGGGTACCGGCATCGTCGACCCGGCGAGCCTGCGGGAGGTCTTTCGGGTCGGCATGCCGGTGTACGACCACCCGATCAAACAGATCGCGTTCGATCACGAACTCGACGAGGACGATCCCGGTTACGGCCTGCTCTACATCGGCCACGGCGACGGCAGCGTGCAGTCGGCCATCGCCGGCGGCGGCCAGAACGACGACGCGCTCGGCAAGGTCCTGCGAATCGATCCTCGCGAGACGGGTGACGAACCGTACGCGGTGCCGGTCGACAATCCGTTCGTCGGCGATCCCACGATGCTCGACGAGGTCTACTCCCTCGGGCATCGCAATCCCCACTCGCTCGCATTCGTCTCTGCCCCGACCGGTCGCGCCCTCGTGGTC
>CALLIQ010000581.1 GCA_938008925.1 uncultured Acidimicrobiales bacterium | reverse complement strand
CCGTACTCGGCGATCAGGCCACGTCGGGCGAACGCCGTCGTGAACTTCGCGCCGCTCACGGCGAAGCGCAGATCACACTGCAGCGCATAGGCGAGGCCCACCCCGGCACACGCTCCGTTGATCGCTGCGATCATCGGCTTCGAGATGGCGAGCGGCGTGGTGCGGGCCAGCGTCTGGTTCGGCAGCGGGTGGTCGTCGGGGCCGGGGCGGTTGGCCAGGTCGGCGCCCGGTGAGAACGCCCTTCCCTTCCCCGTGACCACGATGACCCGCACGTCGGGATCGGCCTCAGCCTGGAGGAGTCGTTCGAAGTACTCGACCTCCATGTTGCCGGTCATGCCGTTCATCGAGTCCGGTCGGTTGAACGACAAGACGGCGACGCCGCCCTCGACGTCATAGGTGCACAGGTTCTCGCTCATGGCCGGACGGTAGTCCTGGTATCCATGGGTTGATGAAGCTGACCTTCCTCGGCACCTCGGCCGGGTCGCCGACCCGCCAACGAAACGTGACCGGCCTGGCGCTCATCGACGGCCCGGCCTGGGATCTGTTCGATTGCGGCGAGGCAACGCAGCACCAGATCCAGCGCACGTCGTTGTCGCTGACGAAGCTGCGTCGCGTCTACATCAGTCATCTCCACGGCGATCACTGCTTCGGACTCTTCGGGCTGCTCGGTTCTCGATCGATGGACGTGGCCACCACGCCCCTCACCGTCTTCGGACCTGAGGGCCTCAAGAGAATGCTCGACACCGTGCTCGAAGCCTCGGCCACCCACCTCACGTATCCACTGAACGTGATCGAGCTCGGTGCTGAAGGCGGCCGTGTCGTCGACGAGGCCGACTCGACGGTCGAGGCATTGCCCCTCAGCCACCGAGTCACGAGTTTCGCGTGGTCGATCACCGAGCCTGAGAGCCCGGGCTCGTTCGACGTTGCGGCTGCAAAAGCAGCTGGCGTGCCGGAAGGTCCGCTGTTCGGTGTGCTGCGACGAGGCGAGTCCGTCACGCTTGACGACGGAACCGTCGTCTCCCCAGACGGGCTCGTCAGCGCGCCTCGGCCTGGACGCCACATCGTGATCGCGGGCGACAACAACGATCCCGACTCGCTGTTTGCCCGCACGGGCGGGGCCGACGTTGCCGTGCACGAAGCGACCTTCACCGAAGACGTCTTGGCGAAGATGCCGGACGACCGCGGACACAGCACCGCCGACCGCGTCGGCCGGGCCGCCGCGACACATGGCGTCCGCAACCTCGTACTCACCCACTTCAGCCCTCGCTACGCGACGACAGACGAACTCCGATCCGAAGCCGAAGCGCAGTTCTCAGGCGGGCTCCACCTCGCCGAGGACTTCGACACGCTCGACATCACGATCGACGGCGACGCCGTGCCCCGGTCGAGCTGAACCCACGCCGGCTCGGCTCAGGCCCGCTCAGCTTCCCGCGTCGAGGCGGACGAACCCGCCATCGCCGGGCGCAGGACGCGACATGATCTCGCCCGATGGAGTCGTGACCTCGATCGTCTCGACCGTTCGCTCATCGCCCAAGCCGACGTGGACGCGTTGGTCGCCCGACGACAACCACAGGCCGCCGTTCACCACCTGGCGAGTCACCACGGAGCCGTCGTCGAGGGTGACCTCGACAACCGTTCCCGCCGGAACGGCGCCGAGGTCGATCGTGATGGAACGTCCCGTTTCGAGACGGTTCTCCAAGAGGATGAGTGCGCCGCCGATCGACGAGATCGCGAGGTCGAGGTCGCCGTCGTTGTCGAAGTCGGCGGGAGCGATCGCACGACCGTTCGTGATCGGCAGCGCCTCGTCGTCACCATCGAACAGCCACGGCACAAACGGCTGGTTGCCGACCGATCCCGAGATGCCGCGGAACGCTCGAACCGGCCGAGGCTCGGTGTCGGCAACGATCGGGATGTCACCGCTCGCCACGACGGCGTCGGCCACGCCATCGTTGTCGAGGTCGGTGAAGGTGAAGCCCCACCCGGTCTCGGTCATCCCGAGCACTTCGATCGGGCCGCTCATCGCCGTCCAGCCGCCATCGTCGGAGGCGAACACGCGATGGCCCTGGCCGGCCAGGTTGGTGACTCCCACATCGAGCACACCATCCGCGTTGAGATCAGCGACAGCAACGCCCATGCCACTGCCGTCGTCGGCCATCCCCGTGGCGACAGCGATGTCGACGAACCCTCCACCGGTGGCCAGGTCGTTGCGATACAGCCGGTTCGGCTGAGTGTCGTTCGCAATGTGGACGTCGAGATCGCCGTCGCCATCCACGTCCGCCAAGACGACGTCGAGCCCGTACTCGGCACCATCGGGTTCGAGACCGAGCTGCGAACCATCGACCTCGTCGAATCGGGGCACGCCATCCACGATCCCCGTGCCGAACAGCACGACGTCGGGCCGGGGTGCGACCGTGCGAGGAAAGCCGGAGTCGGCGTCGTCGTGCGGAGCGTTGAGATCCGCATACCCGCTCAAGACAAGGTCGGGAAGCCCGTCGCCATCGAGGTCGCCGGCCGCTGCGCCCGCCTGCCAGCCATAGCTGTCGGCGCCGGCCTCCGGGGCGACGTCGACAAGCCGTTCGCCTCCGTCGTTCAGCAACAGGAGGTTCGAGCGAGAGGTGGTGACGTAGAGGTCGGGGTCGCCGTCGACGTCGAGATCGGCGACCGTGCACCCGAGCGCTCGGACGGCGAAACCGGCCCCCCACGCTTCGGTGACGTCTTCGAATTGGCCCTCCACGTTTCGGAAGAGCTGTGTCGTCGGCAACCCGTCGCCGCTGTCCCACAACCCCCACTCACCGTCGGACCAGGTGTTGGTGACGAACAGATCGAGCCAGCCGTCGTCATCGACGTCGATCCAGCAGATGCCGCCGCCCATCATGGCCACCGGATCGCCGGTGACGTCCCACCGAAACGCACCGTGGGTCGAGATGAGGCCTCGGTCGGCCGCAACATCGACCAGCCCGGACCGGTGATCGTCGTGCCCCCCGTGGTCGTGGTCGCGGTCATGGGCGTGCGCCGAGTCCGCCGCCGCACTCGAGCGGCCGACCGAGAGCGACAAGACGACCGGGATGGCGAACACGAGCGCAACCGATGCCATGGCCGCGGGCGCTGGTCGCAACGTCCGTCGCACGTTCGCCACCGGTTCCTCAGCACGATTCGCAGACCGAGCGAACGCGAGCTGTAGCGCTCGCAGCACGATCAGCGAAGCGAACAAGTTCACGAGCCCGTGCCACCACACGCGCTGCGTGCTGGCGACGGTCCCGCCGAGCGAGCCGAACCAGGTCGAGATGCCGATGGCGCGCCCGGTGAGCAGCACGGTCGCCGTCAGCGCGACGTGCTCGAGCGTGTGCAGACCCTGGAGCACCATGGCGACCCTCGCCCACCCGGTGGCGGCTTCGTGCCGCCGGCGGACCACCCACCAGAGGCCGACGGTGCCGCCGAGGAACACGGTGTTGCCAGCGAGGTGCAGGACCTCCATGCCGCGCTGCATCGCAGAGGTCATCTCGGCCGAGTCGGCCGACGGGATGCGCCCCATCAACAAGGCGAGCTCGTGAGCCCATGGGGACATCCACG
>CALLIQ010000580.1 GCA_938008925.1 uncultured Acidimicrobiales bacterium | reverse complement strand
TTCAGGAGCCCTCGGCACGGTCATGATCGCCTTCGGCGCTGTCGCCGGACTGGTCATGCTCGCGGCCCCGCTCGTCGGCGAGTTGTTCGGCCAGCGGGTCGACGCCGAGGTGCAAGCCGATTTCGTTCGGGCCTCGTTGCCACTCATCTTGCTGACCGCACCGCAGCTGCTCGGCTACGGCATCGCCGCCATCGGACAGGCGGTGCAGCAGGCCCTCGGTCAGTTTGCACTCCCCGCCGCCGCATCGATCCTGGAGAACCTGGCCGTCATCATCACGATGGTGGCCTACGCCTTCTGGTTCGGTACCGGCACGCCACTCGCCGAGGTCGGCACTGGTCACCTCCTCCTTCTCGGTGGCGGCTCCTCGGCCGGTGTGGCCATGCACGCCGCGATTCAGTGGTGGGGCGTCCGTCGACTCGGTGTCCGCTTGGTGCCGAGCGCCGGTTGGCGAGACGACGATGTTCGAGCGATGGTCAAGACGGCCCTTCCGTCGTCGGGGACCGCGCTGCTCAACGGCGGCCGCTTCCTCGTTCTGATGCTGGCCGCGAACTCCGTGGCCGGCGGCGTCGTTGCGCTCCAACTGGCCCTGAACGTCTTCAGCCTTCCCGTCGCCCTCGGAGCAAAGCCGGTCGCCTACGCAGTCCTGCCGAAGTTGTCGTCACTGTGGGCCGCCCGCAACGAGAGCGAGTTCCGCGATGAGTACGGCCGCAGCCTCGGCCTCGCCGCCCTGATCGCCGTCCCGAGCGCTGCTGCGGCGGCAGGTCTCGGCTGGTTCGGTGCGCCAATCGTTGCGTTCGGCGAGATGAACACGCCCTTCGGTCGAGAGCTCATCGCTCTCGCCGTCGTCGGCGTCGCGGGAGCGATCATCGGGGAGACCCTCCACCAACTCGGCGTCGCAGGCGCCTATGCCCGCCACGATGCGGTCTCTCCCATGCGGGCCTACGCAGTTCGTCTGGCCATGCTCACCGCCGGCGCCGCCGTCGCGGTGACGGCCTTCGAAGACGCCATGCTGATCTTGGTGCTCACGCTCGCGTTGAGCGTCGCCGACATCGTGTCGGGTCTCTTTCTCCACTCGCGCATCGTCGCAGCGTTGCCCGAGGCCCGCTATCGGCTCGCCAGCTCACTGGCGAACACCGCCAAGGCGTCGGTCATCGCGTTCGGACTCGCCACGGCGGCCGCTGCGGCCCTCGCTCCAGTGACACAAGGCCGCCCGGGCAGACTCGCTGCCGCAGCGGTGCTCGGGCTCGGCGCAATCATGATCTACGCCGTCTTGCGGCTCCGGCCAGACGACGAGCTGGCCGACTTCATCTCAGGGTTCCGCCGAAAGGAACGCGATCTTGCCGTCTGACCTTCTCGAGCGCAATCACCCCGAATCGCCTCGGACCGACCCGTCGCACCCCGATGCGCCTCGGACCGATTCGTCGCACCCCGATTCGCTTCGGACCGACACCTCCGCGAGCAATCTGGATGCGTCGGTACGCCGCCACCGTCGGCTCCTCGCCGACATCCACCGCACCGATCGCTCGCTGCCGAGAGCCGCCGACCTCCACACCCTCGTCGACAACGTTCTGGCGAGAACCGTGATGCCGGCCTCGGGCGATCTGAAGCGGTTCGCGATCCTCGCCGTGATCTTGTCGTTGGCGACCGGCGCCCTCGTGTCCCTCGGTGGCGGCTCGATCGCCGTCGCCGCCATCGGCGTCGTTGCGCTCGTCGTGATGGTGTGGATCCATCCGCCGGTCGCCGGCTACGTGATGATCGCAACGGCCCCGCTCATCGTTGGCTTCGGACGCGATCAGGTGTTGCCACGCCTCCGGCCGAACGAGGCGCTGCTTCTCGTCCTGCTCGCGACGCTGGGTGCCCGTTGGGTCGTGACCTCCCGCGAGATCAAGTTCCGCTATCACCGCATCGACGTCGTCATGGCAGGCATCGTCGCCTGCGGCTTCTTCCTGCCGCTGGTGACGCAGATCGCCCGCTACAAGCCGCTCGCGGTCGACGACATCCTGTACGCGTTCGTGTTCGTCAAGCTCGGCCTCCTCTACGCCCTGATCCGATCGACGATCAAGACGCAGGCCCAGGTGCGCGTCGCTCTCGGTCTCTCGTTGCTGCTCGCGAGCGGCCTCGGCGTCATGGGGTTGATGGACTCGCTCAACATCGCCGACACGGCGCAGCGATTGCATCGCTTCTTCCCGAACGACGGCTTCATCATCGACGACGGGCGGGGAGCGGCCTCGATCGGCAACCCGATCGGGTTCGGCGTGTACCAGTCGATCAACGCCATGATCGCCTTCGCCATGTTGCTCGGCAAGGAGCGCCCCCGCCCGCTCATCGCGGCGGCAGCGGTGTGCTGCTCGCTGGGCGTGCTGGGTTCGGGACAGATCGGGCCAACGCTCTCCTTCTTCGTCGGCATCGCGGCACTCGCACTCATCACCCGCTCGGTCGGCACGATCGTGAAGGCAGCGATTCCGGTCCTGATCCTGTCGCTGATCATCACCGCCCCGCTCATTCAACGTCGAGTCGCCGGCTTCGATGGCCCCGCCATCGCATCACCGACGCGTCAAGCGATCGAGAACCAAGTCGATGGCACCGAGGGCCGGTCCCTGTTCGAGGCCAACCCTGGCTCGAGTTGGGAAGTGCGTCTGTACAACCTCGAGATGTTCTTCATCCCGAAGTTCGAGGACCGGGCAAACGTCGTGTGGGGCGTGTCCCCGCAAGCCCGAGTTCCCTCTCCTCGCGAAGGCGAGGAGTTCATCTGGATCGAGTCCGGCCATCTGTGGCTGCTGTGGTCGGGGGGCATTCCCCTCTTCTTGATGTGGTTCGCCTTCTTGGGCGTCGGCATGCACACCGCCCGTCGGGTCATGCGTTCTCGTGCCGGCCCGGTCGGCATCGCGGCAGCTGCGGCCTTCGCATCGCTGTGGATCGTGAATGCGGCGCAGACCTTCGATCCTCACATGACGCTGCGAGGGACGGCCGACATCATCTACCCCCTGTTGGCGTTGATGATGGTCGGCTACATGGATCACGATCGGGCATGGAAGCGTTCTCGCCTGGGCGCCCTCGAAGGCGACGCTGTCGCCCCGGCTCCACGGGGCTGAGAAGAGAGTCGCCAGGCTCAATCGAGCTGAGCGAACACCGCCTTCAGGTACGCGCCCTGGGCGAACGTGATGGGATGGTCCACGTCGTGGCCCGTCGTTTCGATTGCACCGACGGTGCGTCCGGATCGATCGAGGCCGTCCTCGACCAGATCGACGAAGTCGTCTGCAGCGATCCGGGCCGTGCAGGAAGCCTGCACGAGCGTTCCTCCCGGGGCGACCAGCGGGACGGCGAGAGCGGTCAGGCGTTGATACGCCCGTCGGGCCGCGCCGACATCGCTCTGTCGCGGCGCGAACGACGGCGGATCGACCACCACGACGCCGAAGCGCTGTCCGACCTGTCCGAGGCGCTCCATCTCCACGAAGGCGTCGCCGACCGTCGACGTGACGCCGTCACGATCGAATCCGTTCCGCGCGACGTTGGCGTGAACCGCATCGATGGCCTGCGGGCTCTGATCGACGGCGTGAACCGA
>CALLIQ010000579.1 GCA_938008925.1 uncultured Acidimicrobiales bacterium | reverse complement strand
TGTCGTACAAGGCGGACGTCGACGTGGACGTCGTCGACGTCGAGGTCGACGGGGGCCACTACGAGCCCGAGCCCGTCCACGAGGATCACCACCACGACGACCACCACGACGACATGGATCTCGATCACTGATCCCGTCTCCTACATCAAGACGATGAGCGACTGAGCTCATCGAAGTCATCGGCCGATCGCCCGGCCTCGATCACGTCGATCGAGGTCGGGCGGTTGCCGTTTTGGCTCGAGAAGCAGCCGAAAGGGTTTCGCGATGGTGGAACGCGGCCCGCTCTCAAAGCGCTCTGACCAGGAGTTTTGCGTTCGTTCGGCGCGAGTTGCGGTGATCCCCTAACGTTCCCCATGGGGACTCGGGGTGTCCCCGATTGTGCGGGAGTCGAGCTGTCTTAGGTTGATTCCCAACAAGGCAACCACACACAGACACCACCCCAATTCGGAGGGAACAAGAAAATGAACGACGGAAACCACCTGCTCGGAAACCTGCTCGGCCGACTCCTCGAGGATCACGACGCAGCTGTCGAGTACTCGCACGGTCCTGCTGGCTGGCTCGAGAACGAGGTCGGCGATGCCGACATCAGCCAGGTTCAGCTCGGTGCCGTGATCCGCGACACCAGCAACTCGCTCGACATCGACCAGAGCGTCTCGCAGACCTGGATCGAGCAGGCTGAGAGCCCCGCCTACGGCGGTGGCTACGCCGCTCCGGCACCCGACGCCGGCTACGCAGCACCTGCCGCTCCGGCTCCGGCCCCCGACGCTGGCTACGCCGCTCCGGCCCCTGACGCCGGCTACGCAGCGCCCGCTGCCCCGGTCACGCTCTCGACGGTCGAGCAGAACTTCAACAGCGTGCTCACCGAGCACTACGGCGGCGACACCGAGATCACCGAGAACATCGTCGACAACGGCACCTACTTCAGCGTCGACGTCGACGGAGACGTCGGTGGCGGCTACGCCCCCGATCACGGACACCACGAGCCCGACCCCTACGGCCACAAGGACCCGTACGGCAAGGACGACAAGGACCCGCACTACGAGGACGACAGCCACGTCGACATCGACATCCACAACAAGGTCGAGAACGCAACGGCTGCCGGTGAGGGTTCCGTCGCAGCCACGGGCCACATCGATGGTGTGGCCACGGGCGAAGGCGCCATCGGCGTCGGCGGACCCGTCTACGACTCCCAGATCAACTCCGGCGATGGCGCCGTGCAGATCGACGGTGACGGCTACGGCGGCGGCAACAGCGGCCCGATCAACACCGGCATCAACGAAGGTGTCATCGCTGGTGGCCCGGTCACCGACGTCAACATCGGCAACGACAACACGAACGTCGATCACGCTGAGAACGTCATCTCCGGTGACAACAACAACCTCATCGACGTCAATGGCCACGACAACACCGTCGGCAACGACAACGTCAACGTCGACACCGGTGGTGGCTACGGCAGCGGCGGCGACGCCGTGGTCGGCAACTACAACCAGGCCGTGCAGAGCGACGGTGGCGACACCAACGTCAACTTCGGTTCCGGCGACGTGAACGACTTCGACAACGCTCACATCACCAACTCGAACGTTGCGGTCGGCGACCAGTCCACCATTCAGGACAACGACATCGCCCTCACCGAGAACACCCACGGTTCGTTCAACTCGCACGAGTACGACGCCGAAGTGAAGCTCGATATCGACCACGTCGAAGTCGACGTCCAAGAGGACTACGTCGAGCCGGTCAAGGAAGAGCACCACGACGAGGGCTACGGCCACGACGAGGTTGATCTCGACCACTGATCCTCGATCAGCGCAATCGAAAAACTGTCCACGACGGGTCCCGGCTTCGGCCGGGGCCCGTCGGGGCCGTTTTCGCTTGGAACGCACTGGATGGGCTGTTGACGGGCAGCGCTCCAGCCACGACTACTGTGTGCGAATCACCTTCGAGGGAGAGATCTCGCAATGAGTAAGACCGACGTGAACGGTGACGTTCGCGCATGCCTGGAACTCGGCGTGCAAGCAGCCGAGGCATACAAGCGTCCCGATCTCGGCGAGCGACTCGCACGACTGCTCGGCACCGTCGGTGATCCCGACGTCCAAGTCGTCGTCGTCGGCGAGTTCAAGCAGGGCAAGAGCTCGCTGATCAACGCCCTCGTCAACGCCAAGATCTGTCCGGTCGACGATGACATCGCGACCGCTGTGCCCACCGTGCTTCGTCACGGCGAAGAGAAACAGGCGTGGGCGGTCGTCGAGCCTGCTGGGGAACCATCGGTTCCCGAGAACGAGGAACGTCGCCCGATCCCGTTCGAGCAGGTACCTGCGTACGCCACCGAGATGGGTGGGGTCGACAACACGATCAACGTCAAGGGCGTCGAGATCGAGCTTCCGCGAAAGCTGTTGGCCGAGGGCCTCGTTCTGGTCGACACCCCCGGTGTCGGCGGGCTCGGGTCCGCTCACTCCACCGCTGCGCTCGGCGCGTTGTCCGTCGCCGATGCTGCGCTGTTCGTCAGCGATGCGTCCCAGGAGTACACCAGGGCCGAGATGGACTTCTTGGCGCAGGCTCAAGATCTGTGCCCTGCCGTCGTGTGCCTCATGACGAAGACCGACTTCTATCCGGCGTGGCGCCGCGTGCTCGAGATCAACAATGGCCACCTGCAGCGCCTCGGGTTCAACATCCCGATCGTCCCGGTGTCCTCGATGCTCCGAGCCGAGGCCGTTCGCCGCAACGATCGCGACCTCAACCGGGAGTCCGGCTTCCCCGAGTTGGTCCGCCAACTCACCGGTGAGATCGTCGCCGGCGCAAACGCTCGCGAGCGCGACCGGTCGAAGGCAGCGATCGTCGACGTGTGCGATCAGCTCGCCGGCCAGTTCGAGTCCGAGCTCGCCGCGCTGAACGACCCCGAGCGCGCCAACGAGCTCCTCGAGCGGCTCGAAGAAGCCAAGCGCAAGGCCGACACGCTGCGAAGCCAGGTCGCAAAGTGGAGCACGACGCTCAACGACGGCGTCAACGATCTCACGAGCGACATCGACTTCGACTTCCGTCAACGGATGCGGGCGATCACCCAAGAGGGCGACGCCGCGATCGAGAACTCCGACCCGATGGACACGTGGGCCGAGTTCGAACCGTGGTTGGTGAATCGCGTGTCCCATGAGGTCGTCTCGAATTACCGCTACCTCACCGAACGGGCAGGCGGTTTGAGCGATGCGGTCGCCTCCCACTTCGATTCAGACGGCGACCTCGTCGGCCAGCTCGACATTCACAATCCGGCCGGGGTGCTCGACGGCGTGTCCGTCGATCCGACGGTCGACCTGAGTGAGACGACGGCCGGTAAGAAGGGCATGACCATGCTCCGGGGCTCCTACTCCGGCATGTTGATGTTCACCCTGCTCGGCGGCATGGCATCGGCCGTGGTTCCACCCCTCGCGCTCACCTTCGCCGCGCCGGCCGCGGGTCTCGTGATGGGCCGAGGAGCGCTCAAAGAGGAGAAGACCCGACAGATCGCGAAGCGTCGGAGCGAGGCGAAGAACTCGATGCGTCGCTATTGCGACGAGGTGAGCTTCAAGGTCTCGAAGGACAGCCGCGACACGATGCGTCGCGTGCAGCGCCAGCTGCGCGACCACTACAGCTTGCGCGCCGACGAGCTCCACAAGTCCACCACCGAGAATCTGAAGGCCGCGCAGGACGCCGCCAAGGTCGGCGTGTCGGAGAAGGCCGGTCGCGTGCGCGACATCGAGGCCGAGATCGGGCGAATCCGCGGCCTGCGGACCCGGGCCGCCCAGCTCGCCGCGGTGTCGCCGAACACGCAGGCCGCCCAGACACAGGCCGCCCAGACACAGGCCGCTCAGAACCAGAGTCCCGCATGAGCCTGGTCGATCAGTCACGCGACGTCTTGCTCCAGGCGCAGATGGCGTTCGAGGGAGTCGAGTCCGGCTCGCTCGACCAGGCACTGTCGCGTCTCGACGGGCCGTTGCGTGTCGCCATCGCGGGGAAGGTCAAGGCCGGCAAGTCGACGCTGCTGAACGCGTTGGTCGGTGAGCGGTTGGCTCCCACCGACACGGGTGAGTGCACGAAAATCGTCACCTGGTACCAGGACGGCCACACCTATCAGGTGTTGGTGCACCCCAACGACGGGTCCAGTGCGGTGCAGGCACGCTTTCACCGCGATGAGGGCGCCATCGAAGTCGACCTCAACGGTCTGGACTCCGACGATGTCGAACGAATTGACGTCACCTGGCCGTCGAGCGGTCTCCGCAAGCTGACGCTGATCGACACACCGGGTGTCGATTCGCTGAGCGATGGCATCGCCACCAAGGCGTTCGAGTTCCTCGATCCCGAAGACAACGACACCCCGGCCGACGCCGTGCTCTACCTCATGAAGCACATCCACTCGTCGGACCTTCGGTTGCTCGAAGCGTTCCACGACGACTCCGTCTCGCAGCCGAACCCGGTCAATGCGGTCGCGGTGTTGTCTCGAGCCGATGAGATCGGCGCCGGTCGTCTCGACTCGATGGCGTCGGCTCGCCGGATCGCCAAGCGCTACGGCAGCGACGGTCGCATGAAGCGCCTCGTCCAGGTCGTCGTGCCCGTTGCCGGTCTGCTGGCCGAGACGGCGGAGACCCTCACCGAGTGGGAGTTCAAAGCCCTCCGTCAGCTCGCCGACTCGCCGCCGAAGGACCTCGAGCCTTACCTGCTCTCCGCCGATCGCTTCGTCGAAGCGCGGCCCGAGACACCGCTCACCTCACTCGAACGGGAACAGCTCCTCAGCCGGTTCGGCCTGTTCGGCATCCGTCTCTCGCTCGCGCTCTTGCGGCGCAACGTCGTCGACTCCTCCGTGGAATTGGCCGACGAGCTCGTGAGCCGGTCCGGTTTGATCGAGCTGCAGACGCTGCTCACCACGCTGTTCGTCGATCGCGCTGACGTGCTCAAAGCCCGCTCTGCGCTGCTCGCGGTCGAGCGACTGTGCAACGAACACCCGGAGGTTCCGGCGAGCGCCGAGCTGCTCTTGACGATCGAACGGATCATGGCGGGCGCACACCCGTTCAACGAGCTGTCGACGCTCGCCGCGGTCCGAAGCGGCTGGATCAAGGCCAAGGACTCCGATCTCGCCGACCTCGAGCGGGTGCTCGGTGCGTCCGGAACGGCTCGCTGGCAGCGGCTGGGCGTCGATGAGGCCACGCCGCCGGAGGGCATCACGGCCGCCGCGATCGAACAACTCGGACGCTGGCAGCGGTTGGCGGAGAACCCGTTCACGACACACGACCTGGTCACGTCGTCACGGGTGGTCATCCGCACGCTCGAGGAAATGATCACGCAAACAACGGCCTGAGCCAGGGGCATGGCCTGAGCTGGGGGCATGGCGTTAGCCGGGGCTCGCGGGAGTCCGTCGGTGGCCCCGCTCAGGACGACCCGGGTTGGGCTACTCGAAGTCGAGATCGAGCGGGTCGGCCTCGGGGTCGTCGCCGTCGGTGAAGTCGACGGAGAAGAGGTCGGCGCCGTCGTCGAGCGGGGCATCCATGGCGTCGTCGCCGAAGGCTGCTTCGAAACCGTCGTCGTATGGCTCGTCGATGGGCTCGAGACCCGGGCTGTCGAGGTCGGTGTAGCCCGGGGTCGTCTCGATGGGGGCGTCGGTGGCGTCGCCCCCGCCGAATCCGCCGTCGGCCGCTTCGGTGGTCGCCGGCTCGTCGGTGACCGTCGGATCAGCGGACTCGGTCGGAGCGGGGGCAGCCGGCTCGTCGAGGTTCGTGTCGAAGCCGTCGGGCAGGTCGTCGTCCATGGCGGCCGGGTCGGCGCTCTCGTCGAGCACGGGGTCGGCGTCGTGCGATGGCTCCTCGAGGTCGTCGGCGGGGTAGGCCGATGGGTCGGGATCGACCGACTGGAACATGGCGAAACTGTCGCCGTTCGGGTCGAGATCCGCCTCGGGGAGATCGGACTCTTCGAACGGAATCGTGCTCGAGCGGGTGGCG
>CALLIQ010000578.1 GCA_938008925.1 uncultured Acidimicrobiales bacterium | reverse complement strand
GTCGGCGAAGTCGATCGCCTCGCCCTCGATCGAGAACTCGACCTCGCCGAGGGTCACGAGCTCGAGCCCGGTCGCGGTCACGATGATGTCGGCATCGAGGTGCTCGCCGGAGGTGAGCGTGATGCCGGTCTCGGTGAACGTCTCGATGGTGTCGGTGACGACCGACGCCGAGTCAGCCTTGAGAGCCTCGAACAGGTCGCCGTTCGGCACGAGGCAGAGCCGCTGATCCCACGGGTTGTAGGCGGGGGTGAAGTGCGTGTCGACGTCGACGGTCGGACCGAGTTCCTTCTTGGCGCCGTCGAGGATCATCTTCTTGATCTTCGCCGGGTTCTTGCGCGTCTGGTTGTAGAAGAACTCGCCCTGCCAGGCGTTCTTCTTCCTCGTGATTCGATAGGCGAGATCGTTCGGCAACACCTTCGCCAGCAGATTGGCGAGACGATCGGTGTCGGGGCGAGCGACGACGTAGGTGGGGGAGCGCTGCAACATGGTGACGTGCTCGGCCTCGTCCGCCATGGCTGGCACCAGCGTGACCGCGGTCGCGCCCGAACCGATGACGACCACCTTCTTGTCGGCGTAGTCGAGGTCGTCGGGCCAGTGTTGGGGGTGGAGGACGGTGCCAGCGAACCGATCCTGGCCGGCGAAGTCGGGCCGATGACCGCCTCGGTAGCTGTAGTAACCCGCGCACATCAGCAAGAAGTTGCAGGTGCGGGTGACGGTCTCGCCGGTCTTGGTGTTCGCAATGGTGAGGGTCCAGCGAGCGTCGTCGTCCGACCAGTCGGCGGACTCGACCTTCGAATCGAACCGGATGTGCTGGTCGATCCCATTCTCCTTGGCGGTCTCTTGCACGTAGGCGAGGATCGATGGCCCGTCGGCAATCGACTTCGGGTCGGTCCACGGCTTGAAGGAGTAGCCGAGCGTGTGCATGTCGCTGTCGGAACGGATGCCCGGATAGCGGAAGAGATCCCACGTGCCGCCGAGCGCCGAGCGTTGATCGACGATGGCGTAGCTTCGATCCGGACAGTCACGCTGCAGGTGGTAGGCGGCTCCGATCCCGGAGAGGCCTGCGCCCACGATGAGTACGTCGGTGTGGAGATCGGTAGCCATCGCAGCGGACCCTAACTCGGCGGTCAGCCGCTGCGGAAACGACGGGGAGTCGTGCCGGCGGCCTCAGCTGCTGAGCGAGCCGGGTTGAACGAACGGCGCACGGAGGTGCTGGGCCAGCGTCGCCGTCAGCGCGTGGAGCTCATCGGGTGGCATTTCGGCCCAGGCGAACTGGACGATCTCGAATGCCGGCCCGCCGTCGGGGCGAACGCTGCGTTGGCCGGCGGCGTCGACGACGGCCAGCCGAAAGAGCACCCGTGCGGTGATGGCGTTGCCGGCCATCGGGTTACCGAAGATGGCGGCGTCGGTCACGCCCCAAGTCTCGGCATCGGTCGATGCGGTCCAGGATTCGAGCCGTGCGAGTTCGACGTGCCGTGCCCCCAATGACAAGCGACCGTTCCTCAGCTCGATGGTCCGATTGGAACGAGCGTTGAGATTCTTGAAGAAGACCAACGCGACCAACAGCGCCCCGAAGACGCCGAACAGGATTGCGACGCCGAGGAACGCGCCGACACCGCCGAGGGCAAGAGCGATGACGAGCACGATCGCCGTCGGTGCTGCATAGAACAGCCCGAGTGCTCGCCATCGTCGGGCCAGTGCTTCGTCGTTGATCTGGCGCGACCAGATCAGACCATCGTGCGGTTGAGTCACCGGTTCCCTCCGGGTGCTGAACGAATACTGCGCTGAACGAATACTGCGTGACGCTCATGCCGGCGCGGACGCCGGATCGGCCTCGAGCGTAGTGGTCGAGGCCGTCAGCCGTCAGCCGTCAGCCGTCAGCTGCCGTGTCTGCTGGAGCGAAGCGGACGGCGAGCCCGTCCTCGATGAATGCAGAGTCGGGATCGGTTGGGTCGAACGATGCTGTGCCCTCGAACACGCTCCCGTCGGCGAGCGCCAGCTCGATCCCGTATGTCCACCGAAGCCCTCCGATCGCAGCGTCGACATCGTCGGCGATGCTCGCCGGAATCCGGAACGAGGCAAAGCACTCGCCTGCGTCGTTCGGTTCCAGGTCGATCTCGAACGTTCCGCCGTCGGCGCCAGCGACGGTGAGCGACGCTCGCTCGATGTCAAGCAGCTCGTCGGGGCCATCGAGCCCAAGCCACAAGTCGAAGGTCTCGTCGTGGCCCGGCAGGTTGAACGGTGACAGCCAGCCCCGCATGGTCGCTGGAGCGGTCTCGACCTGGCGCACTGTTTCGACGGCGTAGGCCGCGTCCCCTTCTGGCCCGCGGCCGAACAGCATCAGATCCGTTGTGCCGACCGGTCCGGCGACGTCGACGAGCCATCCGGCGTCGCTTCGCTCGACCACGACCGTCGAGGGATCGCACGGGTCGAGCATGCTGGCGACGAAGTGCCAGCCGTCGATGGCGAAGTCGAGCGTCAGTGGCTCGTCGCCGCCGAGGCTCGGCAGAGGCTTCGCCGGCTCGCCGTCAGCGCAGATGCCTTCGTCGTCGATCGTCCAGCAGTAACTGAATGCGTCGAGCGAATGCCGTGCATCGGCCTGGCTCACCTCCAACGGTGGTGGCCCGTCGGGGAACGCAGTGCTCGGTTCGGTCTCGTTCGACTCGAGCTCGCTTGCGTTCTCGTCGCTCGTCCCGGTCGTCGGCGCCTGAGGAATGGGTTCTGCACGTTGGTCTGACCCGCAGGCCGCGGCCGCCGCACCGAGTATCAGGGCCGCCAGGATCCGCTGCATCGTCGACGATCTCAGCAACGGTCAGCCGCCGGTGGCTCGATTGTGATGCTCAGGCGGCGTCTTGGCCGACAGCTGTTGATCGG
>CALLIQ010000577.1 GCA_938008925.1 uncultured Acidimicrobiales bacterium | reverse complement strand
CGAGATCTCCGCACCGGACGACTCGACCCGGTAGACGCGGCCGGCAAAGGGGCCGTCTGCCCCCAACATCTCCTGCGCCATCTAAGACGTACAGCCGATCTTCCAGCCGAGAACGGCCCAGCCCGTGAGTTCGGCGACGCGATCGTCGACTCGTTCCGCCACGTCGCTCGCCGGAGGGATCAGCTCGTCGGCGACCGACTCGACCGGTGTGCCGGACGTTCTCGCCTCGATCAGGAGCTCGGCGAGCGCCGAGATCGCATCGCTCACCGGACGACCGCGGGGAGACCGTCGATGGACGTGGCGTTCTTCTGCTCCCAGTACGCCTCGATGTCCTCGTCCGACTTCGTCTCGCCCCATTCGACGAGCTGATCGCGGGTCGACACGAAGTCCATGAACGGGACGGCATAGCCACACGAGTTCGAGGTCCGGTGAACGTCGGCGACGATGACCGAACGGACGGCGCCCGGATCATCGGGGAACAGCGAGCGCATCTCGTCCCACTCGGGGTCGCCGGCGAACACGGCTCGGCCGGTGCCGTAGAAGCGAATGATGTTCGGCTTGCCGTCGAACGCGCAGAACATGAATGTGATCCGCCCGTTCTCGGTGACGTGAGCGATCGTCTCAGCTCCGCTCCCCGTGAGATCGAGGTACGCCACTCGGTTGTCGTCGAGGATTCGGAACGAGTCATAGCCCTTCGGCGAGAGGTTCACGTGTCCACCCTCGTTTGGTGCGGTGGCCACGAAGAACACGTGCTGGCGGTCGCAGAACGCCCGCATCTGGTCGGTGATTGATTCGAATGCTCGTCCCATCGGGCCAGTCTCGCCGACCGCTGCCCAGACGGCGAGCCGGTTGCCGGGACATACGGTCCAGCGCAGATCAGCGGCGCTTGGACCGCCGGAACCGCTTGGTGACCCCGTCGAGCATCGAACGCGGCGCCTCGCCGGTGGCGACGGCATCGACGGTCTCCTCGACCGAATGGGTCACCTGGCGAACGTTCTTGCCGTGCACGAGGCGGCTGGTCAGCACACCGAGGCCGGCGGCGGCCGGGAGGCCGACCAGAGCGACCGGACCGGCGATGAGCGACACGATGCCGACCACGGCACCCGTGCCGACGGCGACCGCGCCGCCACCGAGCATCGCCTCGTTGCGCTTTCCGGTGAGGTCGACCGTGAGGGCGACCGCTCCGCCGGTGGTGTTGTGGTCGAGGTCGACCGCAGCCCCTCGCACCTCGCGGTGTTCGCCGAGGCCGCCGAGGCCTTGAGCGGAACGAACCGTGCGTCCGACCTTTCCGAACAGGTCGTCTCGGCGAACGCCGACGACGACCCCATCGGGTCGAACCCGCGTGCGCAAGCCGTGACCCGACTCCATCCACTCGCTCAACTGCTCGACGGCGGCGTCCTCGCTCATCCCCATCGCCCGCACCGAGGTGATCTGCACCGGCCCGATCAATCGGTCGAGGAGACCTTGCTCGTCGTCGACTCCGAGCATTCGCTCGGCCACTGCACCGGCGAGGGCTGATTGCGGGAGGTCGACCTCGGCCGCAATCTCCGCGAGGGTCTCCCGTCCGATCTCGAACGCGGTGGCGTTCGGTTCGACGTGGGCGATCTCGAAGGCTCGACGAAGGACGTCTTCGGTGGCTTCTGTGTCGAGACGAATCCGACGGAACGCGGCCTCGGTCGCCTCGGCGACCGGGCGCTGTGGCGGTTCCGGTTGAACCGCTCCGCCGCCGCTCACGATCGCTCCGCCCACCGCAACGTCACAGCCCCATCACCGTGTCGAGGCCGATCGTCAGGCCGGCGACGCCACCGATTCGTTTCACGGCGAGTACGACGCCGGGCATGAACGACGAGCGGTCGTAGCTGTCATGGCGGATCGACAGCGACTGGCCCATCGTCCCGAGAATCACCTCTTGGTGGGCGACCATGCCCCGCATCCGCACAGAGTGGACGGGAATGCCCGCTGGTCCGACCGCTCCGCGGGCTCCAACGATGGTCTCAGACAGCGTCGGGTCCGGCGCCCAGTCATCGGAGGCCTTCGCCATGCGCTCGACGGTGGACACCGCCGTACCGCTCGGCGCATCGACCTTGGAGTCGTGGTGGAACTCGAGCACCTCGGCCGTTTCGAAGAACGGGGCGGCCAACTCGGCGAACCGCATCATCAGCACGGCGCCGACCGCGAAGTTCGGAGCGATCACACAGTTCGACGTCGTGAACTGGGCGGCGATGCTCTCGCGGTCTGCCTCGGTGAACCCCGAGGTGCCGACGACGGCGTGGATGCCGTTTGCGGCGCAGAACTCGAGGTTGGCCCTGGCTGCGTCGATGTGGGTGAAGTCGACGACGACGTCGACTCTCGCAACGAGCAAGGCCTGCGGATCGCCGGAGACGGCGAAGCTGCAGCCAGTGACCCCGGTGACCTCGCCGACGTCGATGCCGTCGTAGCTCGGGTCGATCGCTGCGACGAAATCGAGGTCGGGGTCGCTGCACACCGCATTGCAAACGGCGATACCCATGCGGCCACCCGCCCCATAGACACCCACTCGAATGCGCGATCCCATCTCAGATGCCATGG
>CALLIQ010000576.1 GCA_938008925.1 uncultured Acidimicrobiales bacterium | reverse complement strand
TCGCCGACGATCGAATCGCCGGTGTTCCAGTACGCCTTCGGTTCGGGATTGAGCCAGAAGAGCTTGCGGGCCTTCTGACGGATCTCCTTCATGATCCACGCCTGCGACGCGTGGTAGTTGTTTCGAGCGTCGCCGAGAACGAGGACGGTGGACTTCGAGTTGATGTCCTTGCCGTAGGTGTCCCAGAAGACTTCGAAGGCGTGCCCATAGTCGGAGTGACCGTCGACCCACACGACGTCGGCCTCGGTGTTCACCCGGTGCACGGCCTCGGCGATGTCGTCGACTCCCTCGAAGAAGCGAGTGACCTCGTCGAGCCCGTCGATGAAGACGAACGCCAGGACCTTCGAGAACTGGCCACTGATGGCGTAGACGAGATGCAGGGTGAAACGAGCGAAGGCGGCCACCGAGCCCGAGATGTCGGCGATGACGATGATCTCGGGCTTCGACGGACGCGGGTAGCGGAACTTCGGCTCGGCCGGCACGCCGCCGTAGCTGAGGCTGTGGCGAACGGTGTTGCGGAAGTCGAGTGGACCCTTGCGGCCGTGGCGGCGCTTGCGAGCGAGCCGGACGGCGAGCTTGCGGGTGAGCGGATAGATGGCCCGCCGGAGGTTGGCCATCTCCTCGCGGCTGGCGTGCATGAAGTCGACGTCTTCGGGCAGCGGCTTGCGAAGGGTCTTCGCCATCGCTTCGGCTCCCCGGTCGGCGACGAGTCGGCGACGGATCTCGGCCTCGATCTCCTTGCGGAGTTCGTCGATCCGGTGCTCGTACTCATCGCGTTCGAGCCGCTCCTCGAGCGAGCTCATCTCGGGCGACTCTTCCTTCGACTGATCCATCAGCCGTTCCATCATCCCGTCGAGGTCGAGATTCCGGAGCGTCCGGTACAGGTAGTACGTGCCACCGACGGGGCGGCCCGGCTCCATGCCGGCGTACTGCTTCACGGCGGTCTTGGCCAGGGCTCGCATGAGCGCCTGATCGCCCTTCATCAACGCCTGGTACAGCATCTCGGCGAGCTGCTCGGGCGTCATGCCTTCGCCGCCACCCTCGCCGCCGGCTCCGGGAGGACCGTCTTGGCCGTCTTCGTCGTCGAGATCGAGATCACCGAACGGATCGTCGGCGTCGGGATCGATCGCGTATTCCCGGCCCCGCAGCGAGAAGTAGACCTCGAAGAGGGTCTCGAAGGTACGCCAGTGCGTGTTGTTCTTCACGAGCGTGGCGGCGAGCGCGTACTTGAACGCATCGCGATCCTCGATCGGGATGTGGCGGACCGCCTCGGCGGCGTCGATGTTCTCCGACAGCGACACGGGCAAGCCAGCGCTACGCAACTCGGTGACGAACCCCTCGAGCAGGTCGAACAACGGGCTCGACTCGATGGTGGCGGTCCCGTTGCCCGAGGGCCCCGACGCCGAATCGGCGGCCATGATCAGCTCCCCGCTGCAGGCTCGAAGTGCGCGGATGCGTTGGTTCCGAACTCCTTGAGGGCCTTGTCGATGTCGCTGCGGTACTTCAACAAGATGTTGGCCGTCTCGACCGCATCGGCCTCGGTGATCTGCTCGATGCCGAGGAGGATGAGCGTGCGGGCCCAGTCGATCGTCTCCGACACCGACGGCGCCTTCTTGAGTTCGAGCTGACGAATCGAGCGCACGATGCGGGCGACCTGATCGGCGAGGTTCTCGGTGATGTCGGGGACCTTGGTCTTGACGATCTCCTTCTCGCGCTCCATCTCTGGGTAGTCGAGGTGAAGGAACAGGCAGCGGCGCTTCAGCGCTTCCGAGAGCTCGCGAGTGTTGTTCGAGGTGAGGAACACCAACGGGATCTGCTTCGCTTCGATCGTGCCGAGTTCGGGGATCGAGACCTGATAGTCGGACAGCAGCTCCAACAACAGCGCCTCGGTCTCGACTTCGACACGGTCGACCTCATCGATGAGCAGCACGACGGGATCGTCGGCCCTGATGGCCTCGAGCAACGGACGGGTCAACAAGAACTCATCGGAGAAGATGTCGTCCTCGATGTCGGTCCACTCGGCGTCCTCGTTGGCGGCACCGCGCTCGGTCTGGATCCGCAGGAGCTGCTTCTTGTAGTTCCACTCGTACAACGCCTTGGACTCGTCGAGCCCCTCGTAGCACTGGAGACGGATGAGGCGAGCGCCGATCGTCTCCGCCACCGACTTGGCGAGCTGGGTCTTGCCGGTACCGGCTGGCCCTTCGATCAGAACGGGCTTCTCGAGCCGGTCGGCGAGGTAAACAATGCCTGCGATGCCGTCGTCAGCGAGATAGTCGACCTCTCGGAGGCCTTTTCGCACAACATCAACAGACTCGAAACGGTGGGTCATGGCGGGACACCGTACCGCTGGGTCCCGACCCCCTCACAAATCGGTTTCGAACTCCGGAAATCGCGGTGGCCGGCGTGGAGGGTGGCCAACACCTCCTCGACCACCCAAACCCCAACGGACCACTAGGCTCGGGCGATCATGGATCGAGGCCTGGCCGACGCCGTTGAACGATTTCGCCGCACCGTCGGCGCCGCCCTCAAGGAGGCGGCGGTCGGGACGTCGGTGGCCACCGAGCAGCTCGAACGCGACGCCATCGTCGAAGCGTTCAATCTGACCTGCGCGATCGTCGACTCCGACGGGCGCCACTCAGACGATGAGTTGTGGGCGATCGTCGCTGCGTTCGCCAGCCACTCGCTGCTGCCGGGGGCGGCAACCCCGAACGACCTGAGAACGAGCTCGCTCATCGTCGGCAAGTCGAGCTGGCTGACCGAGGCGTCCGAGACCTTCCTCACCCTCAAGCAGATCGACGAACGCCGCAACACGCTGTTGGCAAAGACCTACTACGACGAGGCGATGGTGCTCGCCCACACGGTCGCGTCCCTCGACAAGTTCCCGTCAGAGGACGAACTGAAGGCAATCGTCGACTTCCAGCGCCTGCTGCTCTCCCAGCTTCCGGTCGGACGGGCCGAGACGTCGGCGCAGTCGGGAAGCGGGCCGAAGAACTCCACCGCCGACGCTGCAGCCGAACCAGCCCCCGAACCACTCCCGATCGAGCCGCTCGACGATCTCCTCGACGAACTCGATCAGTTGATCGGACTCGATGCGGTCAAGGAGGAGGTCCGGCTCCTCAGCGCGCTCCTTCGCGTGCAGAAGATGCGAGCCGATCGAGACCTGCCGGTCATCGATTCGAACAAGCATCTCGTCTTCAGCGGCAACCCCGGCACCGGTAAGACCACCGTCGCCCGGTTGCTCGCCCGGATCTACCGAAGCCTCGAGGTCGTCGAGCGTGGCCACCTCACCGAGGTCGACCGTGGCGGGCTCGTCGCCGGGTTCGTCGGACAGACGGCAAACAAGGTCGGCGAGGTCTTCGAAAAGGCTGACGGCGGCCTGCTGCTCATCGACGAGGCGTACTCGCTGATCCGCGGTGGCGAGAAAGACTTCGGGCGAGAGGCGATCGACGCGATCGTCAAGCAGGTTGAGGATCGGCGCGACTCGATGGTCGTGATTCTCGCCGGCTACCCGAAAGAGATGGCCGAGCTCGTGTCGGCCAACCCCGGGTTTTCGAGCCGATTCCCCAAGACCATCACCTTCCCGGACTACGACGACGACGAGCTGCTCGCCATTCTCGAGCTCATCGCCGACAACGGCCGCTACGACCTCACCGAGGATGCGCAGGCCGCAGCGCAGGCGTGGTTCGGGACGTTCGCTCGCGGGCACGGTTTCGGCAACGGACGTCTGGCCCGCAACCTCTTCG
>CALLIQ010000575.1 GCA_938008925.1 uncultured Acidimicrobiales bacterium | reverse complement strand
GACTGCGATGCCAGCCGAGACGGCGAGGTGCTGCTCTATTTGAACTCGACCGCTGGCGGCGGCTCGCTGTGGCACTACGGAGCGGACGCTCCCCAGAACGGCCAGGTCGACCTCGCGTCAGTGATCGCTCACGAGCTCGCCCACGGCCTCGGCTTCACCGGTTCGGCCGAGCTCGCCCAGGACGGCGATCTCGCTTGGCCCGATGACGGCGGAGCGGCCTTCATCTACGACATCGGTGTGTCGACCTGTCTGCACCGCACGGACGACTGCGCGTCGAGCGATCTCGAGCCGCTCCCCGTCGGCAGCCTCACGCCATTGCTCGGGGGAGACCTCTGGTACGCCGCAGACGGAACATCGCTCCAGTTGCACGCGCCCGGATCGTGGGACATCGGCAGCTCGTTCAGCCATCTCGACGAAACGGCATATCCCGCGTCGTCCGGCATCTCTTTGATGACTCCCTATTTCGAGCGCGGCGAACAGCACGCCGCAATCGATGGGGCGACCATGGCCGTGCTGCAGCACATCGGTTGGTCCGCGGCCACCGCTCCGGCGACGACCTCGACCATCTCGGTCGAGCCGCTCGAAGCATCCGTGCGTGTCACCTTCACCGCCGTCGACCTCGCATCCGGCCCTCCGCCGACGTCCCACATCGTCCGCATCGAACAGGAAGTCGTTCGCAACGGTGACGTGATCTTCGAACTCGCCTTCGAACCGCTCGAGATCGACACCGGCGTGACGACGATCGGCGGGCTCGAGAACGGCGTGACCTATCGACTGGTCGTCCAGGGCAAGAACGCCAACGGTCTGGGCCCGACCGTGATCACCGCGTCCTTCACCCCGGGAGGGACGACGGCGAGCGCATCGTCCATCGAATTGGCTCGCTCGATTCTCACCGACCTCGGCGAACGGGCATATGGCAACACCGATGTCACCGACCTCGCCACCGCAATCGATCGAGATGGTGCGGCGGTCGCCGTGCACGCTCTCCTGCAGCGTCCCGAATTCGCCGATCACGCAGCGATCGTTCGCCTGTACCTCGGATTCCTGGATCGAGTCCCCGACTCCACCGGCATCGAGTTCTGGATCGACCGGCGGCGAACGGGCACCGATCTCACCACGATCGCCACCCAGTTCGCTGAGGCCTCGAGCTTCGAGCTCGGCTCACGACTCAGCGACCAGGCGTTCGTTCAGCGTGTCTACGAGACCATTCTCGATCGACCAGCTGAGCTGGAAGGCCTCGCCTTCTGGGTCGGGCGATTGAACGACGGGATGCCCCGAGGTCGCCTACTCCTCGAAGTGTCCGAATCGGTCGAGCACAGGAACCGGAACGGTGCGGCATCGCAGGTCATCGCCGCATACGTGACCCTGGCCGATCGAATCCCCACCGCCGACGAGCTGATCACCGGCTCCGAGCTGGTCGACGCAGGACAGGGCAGCGAGATGGTGGCCCAAGCCCTCGCCGCGCGTTAGCCGGCGAGTGGACGGCCAAACGGAAGATCGTCGACCCAGCTCGACAGGAACGATTCAGCGTCGTAGCACGCAGCGAGCAGCACGCCGTCGTCGTGACCGGTGAGCGAGTCGAGCTTTGCGGTGATTCGGTCTGCGATGGTGGCGCCACCGTCTGGCAGGTAGCCAGCGAGGAGGCCACCGGCCGCGGAGATGAAATCCGGGAGTACGGCGACGTCGGCAGCCCGTAGCTGCGCAAACGCCTTCGTGGTGACCGGCGTTGCGCTCCAGGGAACGATCGCCGATGCCTTGACGAACTCGGTTCCCTGATGCGTGAGCGCACCCATCTTGGAGCCGGCGAGGATCGCATCAGCGTCGGCGCCCCAGATAAGCCAGGGCTTCTTGTCGACACCGTCGACCTCGACCAGCTCGGCCCCGGCGGCAGCGACAGCGGTGGCGAGCCCGGCGGGCACCGGCCCCCGGCCAGCCCCTTCGATCGCGATCTTCTTCCCGTCGAGCGATCCGCCGAGCGCCCACGTCGCTGCAGCCATCACACCGGCGACGGTTACGTCGGGCGAACCTGCGTCGTCGTGACGGTCGGCGACGTCGGCCAGCGCCGACAGCGACCCGGCCGGCACACCCTTGGCAGGGTCGAGGTGCAGATCGCCTGAGGCCACGGTGGGGGAGACTTCCTCGACGAACGCTGCGACCGCTGCATCGACGTCGTCGCCCTCGGCGTTGATCCCGGCCGATGCACCGCCCCGCTGCATCTCGAAGGCAGCAAAGGAGTACGTGGCAGTGCGAGCCATGTCCTTTGCGCTGCTCTGGAGGATCTTGCGCCCAACGCGGACGACCCCGCTGGCGGGTGCGCCAGCGAGGTCGGTCACGAAGAATGCATTGGTCGATTCGAGCTTCTTGAGGGCCACGAAACGATCCTACGCCACCACCCCAGATCTCCAAGAAAAGGGGAGGGGCGGAGGATCTGCTCGGCCGAGTTGCACACACGACCGCTCGACGTCACCGGGAGTTGTGAGCCCAGGCAACGCTCAGTGCGGCCGAGTTGCGAGCGTCAGCGAGCAACTCGAGTAACGAGCGTGCGAGTGGCTTAAACGAAGGCCGAGGCGAACACGAGGCTCACGATGGTCATCACCTTGAGCAGGATGTTCATCGCGGGGCCCGAGGTGTCCTTGAACGGGTCGCCGACGGTGTCGCCGACCACGGCCGCCTTGTGGGGCTCGGATCCCTTGCCACCGTGGGCGCCAGCCTCGATGTACTTCTTGGCGTTGTCCCAGGCACCACCGGCGTTGGCCATGAAGATGGCGAGAGCGAAGCCGGTGACGAGTGCGCCGGCGAGCAGGCCGCCGAGCGCATCGACGCTGACGAAGCCGACGACGAGGGGCACGATGACGGCGAGAGCACCGGGGATCACCATCTCCTTGAGGGAGGCAGCGGTCGAGATGGCCACGCAACGGGCGGAGTCGGGGATGACTCCCTCTTTGCCCTCGCGAAGCCCGGGGATCTCGGCGAACTGACGGCGCACTTCGACGATCATCTCCTGAGCGGCACGACCGACGGCGTCGATCGTGAGCGCAGCGAAGAGGAACGGCAGCGCAGCACCGATGAACAAGCCGGTGAAGACGTCGACCTCGCCGATGTTGAGCGAGAGCGTTCCGCCAGCGGCTTCGATGGCGAACTCGAAGCTCTTGAACAGAGCGAGAGCGGTGAGAGCAGCCGAGCCGACGGCGAAGCCCTTGGCCACGGCGGCGGTGGTGTTGCCGAGCGAGTCGAGCGCATCGGTGACCTCACGGACCGACGGGTCGAGCTCGGCCATCTCGGCGATGCCGCCAGCGTTGTCGGCGATCGGGCCGTATGCGTCGACGGAGACGACGACGCCGGTGGTGGCCAGCATGCCGATGGCGGCGACGGCGATGCCGTAGAGGCCGCCGATCTCGCCGAGCTCACCGGTGGTGGCGAACGCGTAGTCGCCACCCCAGAAGGCCACGCCAATACCGATGAGGATCAAGGCGACCGAAGCAGCCACGGAGATCATGCCGGCGGAGATGCCGCCGAGCACGGTGGTCGCCGGACCGGTTTCGGCCTGCTGAGCGATCTTCTTGACCGGGCCGAAGTGATCCGAGGTGTAGTACTCGGCGGTCTTGCCGAGCGCCCAGCCGGCGATGAGGCCGCCGATCACGGAGATGGCGAGCCCGATCGGGTTGGCGAACTGGTCGCTGTCGCCGAACATCCACAGCGATGCGCCGATGACGCCAAGCACGGTGATGCCCATGGCGACGTTGGTACCGAGGTGAAGGGCCTTCGAGAGGGCCTTCGAGTCGGTCGAGTTGCCACCCTTGACGAGGAAGGAGCCGATGATCGAGGCGATCATGCCGATGAAGGCGACCGCCATGGGGAACAGCAGAAGGGGCAGCGCGTCATCGCCGATGGCGTCTGCCTTGAGGCTGATGGCGAACGCGACGAGCGAGATCGGGGCGATGATCGAGCCCGCATAGGACTCGAAGAGGTCGGCACCCATGCCGGCGACGTCGCCGACGTTGTCACCGACGTTGTCAGCGATGGTTGCCGGGTTGCGAGGATCGTCCTCGGGGATTCCGGCTTCGACCTTGCCGACGAGGTCGGCGCCGACGTCGGCTGCCTTGGTGTAGATACCGCCCCCGACACGGCTGAACAGGGCGATCGTCGATGCGCCGAGGCCGTAGGCCGTGACGATCTCGAAGGCGTCATCGCTCTGCAGGGCGATGACGAAGATGATGTAGACCAGCATCAGGCCGCCGAGCGCCAGACCGGCGACGGAGAAGCCCATGACGGCGCCGCCGCGGAATGCGATCGGAAGCGCCTTGGCCGGGCCTTCCTTCGCCGCTTCGGTGGTCCGAGCGTTGGCGAGGGTGGCGACGGTCATGCCGGCGTAGCCAGCGCCGGCGGAGAGCACGGCGCCCATCAGATAGGAGACGGCGGCGAGCGGAGCGACGGCAGCGGCGACGATGACCGCCATGACGACAGCGAAGCCCGAGACCCAGGTGTATTCCTGCTTCAGGAAGGCGCGTGCGCCCTTCTGGATTTCCTCCATGAGGAAAACCATTCGGTCATTGCCGGGGCTTGCTTTCTTCACGTCAGTGAAGAAAAAGCCGGCGAGACCGAGTCCGACGACAGCTGACGCAAGGGCCAGGTAGGGGATTGCTTCCACGTTCGCTCCTCGATGGATGGGGGCGCGCTGGACCGACATTGGTCCGGCGGCGGGCCGAACGCTAGTGGGCACTCACCTCAGCGGCAACAATCCTCGGCGGCTATCTGGTCCAGACGGCCTGCAGCGCCGACGCAAGGTGATCAACATCAGCGGTTCCGCACAATTCGCGGATGCTGTGCATGCCGAGCTGGGGCACGCCGACGTCGACGGTCGCAGCCGCGAGACGACCGGCCGTGATCGGGCCGATCGTCGACCCACACGGCAGATCGTTGCGATGGATGTAGGTCTGAATCGGGATGTCGCCACCATCTCGTCCGGCTCCGAGACACAGTGCGCGGAAGCGACCTTCACTCGTCGCGTCCGTCGCGTAGCGTTGATTCGCATTGCGTTTCACCACCACGCCGGCGTTGACCTCGATGTGATGGTTCGGTTCGTGCCGATCGACGTAGTTGGGGTGGGTCGCATGGGCACCATCGGCCGACACGACGAACG
>CALLIQ010000574.1 GCA_938008925.1 uncultured Acidimicrobiales bacterium | reverse complement strand
GAACACCATCACGATGTTCCCGTCGACCTCGATGCAGTGGGGGACCAAGACGTAGTCGTCGAAGATCCGGTTCATCCGTTCGGCGATGCTGGTCTTGCCGGTGCCCGGAGGGCCGTAGAGGAAGATCGCGCCTTCGTTGAGCAGCGCAGCGCCGAGTTTCTTGATGAGCGACGTCTCGATGACGAGATCCTCGAACGCCATCAGCGCCGATTCCATGTCGAGTTCGACCACCGCACGCTGACGCTCCACGACGGCCGAGTAGTCGGCGAGCGACACTGGGGCGATCCCCGCATAGCGGGAGATCTTCATGCGCTCGAGCGTCGTCTCCTGCCCAGCCTGGGTCAGCCCGAAGCGGTATTCCCGACCGTCGAGTCCGAGATACTCGAGCAGGCTCTTGTCTCGCAGCTCGTCGGCGATGCCCTGCACGACCAACATGCTGAGCCCGAGATCGCGAGCGATCTCACCGGTGGTCGCCCGCTTGGTCGCGAGCAGGCGACGGAGGAACATGTCCTCGACGAGACCGATCGGAATCTTCAACTCGTCCATCGTCGCCGGTGGGCGCATCGCCTGATCGGTGGCGCGTCGCTGTTCCGCATCGGGCTCCGCCGGTGGGCGAGGCGACGGACGTCTCGGCGCAGCGATGCCATCGGAGTTGCCGCGCAAGGCCGCCATGCCCCTCGAGGGTCGCTCGGGGCGGTTGGCCAGCTCCCGCTCTCGCCAGAACCGCTGGTGCGGATCGAGGTCGGCGGCGTCGAGCCCGGGGTCGAGTCCCGAATCGATTCCCGGCACGTTCGTGCCCAATGGAGCGGTCATGTCGTTCCTCGAGTCGAGGTCAGGGCCCACGCACAACGCATGTCTGTTTCATCGAATCGCCCGGGCCCCTGGTTGAGGGGGCCGAATGGCCCAATTCGATTCGGTCAGGCTCCACCCGCCGTGCCGTGGATCGGACCGCTTGACCACGCTCGCCCCTCGGTTGATACTCTCCCGACGACACCGATTGGAGCGCTCTAATTCGATGGCTGCCACCTCGAGCAACGCAATGTCAACCGATCTCACACCAACCATCTCTCCTCCTCCGGTGGCACCTGACCAGTGGTTCGAGTCCGACCGGTGCTCGTTCGAGGCGTTCGTCGAGCTCGTCGAGTCACCAAACGACGAGGCCCACATGGCGAGCGCCCGGCGTTTCGATCGGGGCGTGCCCGTCTATGCAGCCGCCGACGTGATCGGCGCCGACGAGGGCTCGGTCGAGGCTCGACGAGCGCTGCTCAGCGAATTGGCGTGGGTGTTTCAGCACGGACCCGGGGTCGCCGTCTTCGAAGGCGTACTCAGCGCCGACGCAATCGATCGTGGCAGCGAGGTCTTCTGGGACCTCATCGAACGCGAGCGCTCGGAGGGGAAGACGCGCGCCGACCACTTCGCAGCGGCGGGAGCGAACGACCGGGTGTGGAACGCCCTCGAGAAGATGGCGATCGTTGCTCCGGACGCCTTCGCCTCGTACTACTCGTGCCGGACGCTCGCGTTCGTCTCCGAGGCGTGGCTCGGTCCGAACTATCAGGTGACCTCCCAGATCAACGTGGTCAACCCGGGCGGGGCAGCGCAGTCGCCCCATCGCGACTACCACCTCGGCTTCATGACCGACGACGAAGCGAGCGCGTACCCGGCACACGTGCACTCGTTGTCGCCAGCGCTCACGCTGCAGGGGGCGATCGCTCACTGCGACATGCCGGTCGAGACCGGGCCGACCATGTACCTGCCGAATTCGCAGCGTTTCGGAGCTGGCTATCTCGCTTGGCGTCGCGACGACTTCGCCGGCTACTTCGACGAGCACTATGTCCAGCTGCCGCTCTCGAAGGGCGACGCAGTGTTCTTCAACCCGGCGCTGTTCCATGGGGCCGGGACCAACACGACCACCGACGTCCGTCGGATGGGAAATCTGTTGCAGGTGTCCTCCGCATTCGGTCGAGCCATGGAACGAATGGATCGTCGGGCCATGAGCCTCGCTGTGTACCCGTCGCTGGTTGCTCGCAAGGCAGCGGGAGCGGTCGATGCCGAGCTCCACACGGTGGTCGCAGCGTGCGCAGAGGGTTATGCGTTTCCCGGGAACCTCGATGACGAGCCGCCGGTCAACGGGCTGGCGCCCGAGGCGGATGCGGCTCTGATGCGCCATGGGCTCGACGCGGGCTGGAGCGTCGACCAACTGGCGGCTGCCTTCGCAGCGAGGAGCGGAGCATGACCGTTCGCGTCGGCGTGATCGGCACCAGCTGGTGGGCGGACACGATGTACCTCCCGCCGCTCTCCGCTCACCCAGACGCCGAGGTCGTCGCCGTGTGCGGTCGTCGACCAGAACCCGCAGCTGCCTTCGCTCGCACCTGGGATGTCACACACCACTTCACCGACCCTGTGGCCATGTACGACGAGGTCGAACTCGATGCGGTGGTGATCGCCACGTCGAACGACTCCCACCATCCGCTCGCTCTGCAGGCGATCGGGCGGGGCCTGCACGTGCTGTGTGAGAAGCCGCTGGCTCTCGATGCAGATCAGGGTGCCGAGATGGCGGCGGCCGCCGACGCCGCCAACGTGGCGACGATGGTGCCCTTCACCTACCGCTACATGCCCGTCAACCAGTGGTTGAAGCGGTTGATCAGCACCGGCTACGTCGGCCGACCGCTCCACATGAACGCCCGTTACTACACGGGTTTCGGATTCGACACGACCTATTCGTGGCGGTTCGACCGCGAGATCGCGGGATCGGGGATCATCGGCGACCTCGGTTCTCACTGGATCGATCTCGCTCGCTGGCTCCTCGACGACACCGAGGTGTCGATCTCGGCGATGACCACGAACTTCGTCGATCGAGACCCTCGCCCCGATGGCTCGGCGTACGACCAGGTCGAAGACAGTGTGGCCATGACGGTTCGCTACGCCAGTGGCGCCTATGCGCTGCTGCACACCAGCGCGGTGTGTTGGGAGGAGACCGAACCCTTCGGGCAGACCCACCACATCGAAATCCACGGCGACGAGGGCACCTTGCATGCAACGTGTGACTGGGACACCGTGCAACGGGTGTCCGGTGTACGCAGAGGCGAGGGTGGCGGCGTCAAGGACCTGTCAATCCCGGACGACATCTGGGGAGCGGCGCGACGAGACGTCGTGCACGACACCTACCGAGACGTCTTTCGGACCACTGACGTGATGACGCGCGCATGGATCTCGGCCATCGAGGCCGGCGAGACGGTCCGTCCGAGCTTCCGCGACGGTCAGGCCGTGCAACGAGTGCTCGATGCGGCGGTCAACAGCGCCGAGAACGGCGGCTGCGCCATCTCCATCGACGGTGAACCGGCCGACTCTGATTCGACCTGATGATCGAGGATTGCCCGGCTGATCAGGCTGTCGGGTCGACCTTGCGCAGGCTCGCTGCGAGGTGGTGCTGCAACTCGAGACCGACCGCCGCCATCGACAGCCGATAGCTGATTTCGGCCTCGGCACCGGTACCCGAGATCGTGAGGGTGCGGGTCACGGAGGTCGCGTCCTTAGCGGTCGCAGTGGTGAGCACCGTGGTCGATGCGAGTGCGATCGTCGTCTCGATCGCGTCGTCGGCACCGTCGTTCGAGATGACGCCTTCGTGCATCTCGACGATCCCACT
>CALLIQ010000573.1 GCA_938008925.1 uncultured Acidimicrobiales bacterium | reverse complement strand
CATGGAGATCGGCGACGCAGCGGATGTGTTGGTGGTGTCGGGCTCGGCCGTCGTCTCCGTGCTGGCCATCATCCGGCTCGTTCTCCACAACACCGATCTCGCGAAGACCGAGGCGGCGGTTCGCGCCACGAGCGAGGCGCTCCTCGTGGCCAACACCGAACTCGCGGAAGCAAAGGCCGAACGCCAGGAGCTGCTCTGGCGGGTGCAACGGGCGGTCGAAGAGGAGAGGAGCCGACTCGCGGCGAACATCCACGACCGGCCGATCCAGGAGCTCACCGTGGTCGGGTATCAGCTCGAACGCATCTCGATGGCGCTCGCTCGCGGCGACGTCGATCTGGCCGAGGAGATCGTCGACGGTGCAGCCGACGGACTGACGACACAGCTGGCCGAGCTGCGAACGATCATGACGAAGATTCGTCCGCCCGTGCTCGACGAACGCGGTCTGGCCGGTGCCCTCAGTGACATGGCGCAGCAGTTCATGCGCGACCACGGTGGAGTGCACGTCGACCTCCGTGGGAGCGACGTCGAGCTCGACACGGAGATCGAGACAGTCTTCTATCGGGTGGCCCAAGAGTCGCTGGCAAACGTCGGCCGTCACGCGGGAGCGTGCGCCGTGTTCATCGAGTTCGATCGTGAACCCGACGTCGCGAGGCTCATCGTCTCCGACACCGGTTCGGGATTCGACGACAGCGCGCTCTCGTCCTTTGTCCCCGATGGTCGATTTGGCCTCGCCGACATGCGTGAACGGCTGTCGATGATCGACGGCGAGATGACGGTCGAGTCGGCCGTTGGTCGGGGCACCACCCTGCGGTTCTCCGTCCCCGTTCTGGAATCGGCTGAGTCGCCAGACGCCGTCCCCGAACTCGTCTCGTGAGCGGCGCTGGCGTGCCCCTCCACCTCCAACCTCTCCACCTCGAACCCCTCCGTTTCGTGCCCCTCCGAGGAGTCCCGCGATGACCATGCAAGTCCCCCGATCAACCACCCCGATTCGCCTCGTCCTCGTCGACGACTCGCCAACGATTCGCACGATGCTCGCCGCGCTGTTCAACGAGGTTCCTGAGATCGAAGTGTGTGCGCTCGCCGAAGACGGGCTCCACGCGGTCGACGTCGTGCTCACCGAACGACCGGACGTCGTCGTCATGGACATGCAGATGCCGGAGATGAACGGACTCGACGCCGCTCGCGAGATCCTCACCGTCTGGTCCGATGCCCGCATCGTCATGAACACCGCGTACGGCGACGAGGCCCTCATGCGCGAAGCGCAAGCCCTCGGGATCGCCGGCTATGTGACCAAGGATCAGCGGCCCTCCAAGCTGATTCGCACCATCTTGTCGTTGGCAACAGCGCCGAGGGAGTTGCTGACGTGAGTTCAGCCTTCGTCGAGCACCTGCTCGCGCTGAACGAGATGAACACCGAGTTGGTGGCGGTGCGAGAAGAGTCCGAGCTGCTCGAGACCGCCTCGCGTCACATTTCGCAGGTGTTCGATGCTCGAAGGGTCAGCCTCACGCTGCTCAACCCCGACCCGACGACGTTCCGAGTGGTTCCCCTCACCGGCACGATGCCTGCCGACCGCCTCATGGACCGCCTGCCGGTCGCCGGCTCCCTGATGGAGGTCTATGCCTCCCAACCAAACGGAGCGTCCAGCTACGACGATCTTCTCGTCGACCGCCCGCAAGGACACGATGTCCTCAGCGGGTCCGGGTATCGGTCGCTCGTGGCATGCAATCTGACCGTCGACGGTCGATTCATCGGGACGTTCAACCTCGTGTCGCGCGACGTCGGTGCGTTCTCGGCCGACGATCACGTCATCGTTCGTCACGCCGCCGCCTTCCTCTCCGCTGCGTTTCAGAACATCGGCCTTCATGCCGAGGCGCGTCAGCGATACGAAGAATCGCGGGTGCTGAACTCCGTGGCCGAGCAGCTGGGCAACGACGCGCCGCTCGAGGCGTCGCTGGATGCCGTGCTCGCCATCACCGCGGCCCACCTCGGCGCCGAACGATGTGAGCTCGTCGGTGAGATGTACGCGATCGCCGATCGCGGGATGGCGCCGTCGATCGGCCGACCGATGTCGCTCGAGGTGCCGGTCACGAGCTCGCTCGGTCCGTTGGGTCGCATCGTCGTCACGAGCACGACGCCATTCACGCCGCGAGACACGCGCTTCACCGCGAGCGTCGGTCGACAGATCGCAGGCGCGCTCGAGAACCTCCGTCTCGTCCTCGAGGCAAATAGCGCCCGAAACTCGGCCGAACATGCGAACCAGGCGAAGAGTGCGTTCCTCGCCAACATGTCGCACGAGCTGCGCACACCGATGAACGGGGTGATCGGCATGACGAGCCTCCTCCTCGACACGGCGCTCGACGCCGAACAACTCGAGTTCGTCAACACGATCCGAACCAGCGGGGATGCCTTGCTGACGGTGATCAACGACATCCTCGATTTCTCCAAGATCGAAGCCGGGAAGCTGGAGCTCGAACGGCAAGCGTTCTCGCTCCGGGGGTGCATCGAGGATTCCCTCGACATCGTCAGCCACAAGGCGCGCGAGCGCGGCATCGACCTCAACTACATGATCGACCCCGGCCTCGACGACACCTACGTCGCCGACGTCACCCGGATCCGCCAGATCCTGAACAACTTGCTGAGCAACGCCTGCAAGTTCACCGAGGAAGGCGAAGTCACCGTGGTCGTGGATGCGACGCCCATCGAACGAGAGGGCGACGACCCGGAAGGCAGCGACAGGGTCTTCGACATGCGCATCGCTGTGGAGGACACCGGTATCGGTATTCCGCCCGACCGCTTGGACCGCCTCTTCAAGTCCTTCAGCCAGGTCGATGCCTCGACGACCCGTCGCTTCGGAGGAACCGGCCTCGGTCTCGCCATCAGTCGGCAGCTCGCTGAGCTCCTCGATGGAGCGCTGACCGTCACGAGCCGGGAAGGCGAGGGTTCGCGATTCGAGTTGCGCCTCCCGCTGCCAGTCGCGCCAGAGCAGGTCCCGCTGCCGCACCAGTCGCCCGATCACCCGGTCTTGGCTGGCGCGTCGGTGCTGGTCGTCGACGACAACGCCACGAATCGCCGTGTGCTCGACAAGCAGCTTCGGTCGTGGGACATGCGCCCCGTGCTCGCCGACTCGCCGTATGCAGCGCTCGAGCTCGCCGCCGATCGCGCCTTCGACGTCGCCATTCTCGACATGCAGATGCCGGAGATGGACGGACTCGCTCTCGCCACGCGCCTTCGCTCGTCGCACCCGGACATGCCGCTCATGCTTCTGAGCTCGCTCGGCCTCGGCGATGCCGACGCAGGATCGGTCTTCGACGTCCGTCTGAACAAGCCGGTGAAGCCGGCGATGCTGTTCGACGCGGTGACATCGATGCTCGACGCCGATGTGCAAACCGAGGAGGCCAGCCCCGAGAACGCGCTGGACGTGAACTTCTCGACCCATCATCCGCTTCGGATCTTGCTGGCGGAAGACAACGCCGTGAACCAGAAGGTGGCGACCGGTCTCCTGTCTCGCCTGGGCTATCGAGTGGACGCCGTCGGCAACGGTGTCGAAGCCCTCGAAGCGATCGGTCGACAGACGTACGACGTCGTTCTCATGGACATTCAGATGCCGGAGATGGACGGCGAGGTGGCGACGATCACAATCCGCGAGACGATGTCGACCGACGAGCAGCCAATCATCATCGCCATGACGGCCCACGCGCTCGCCGACGACCGCGCTCGCTTCTTGGCGATGGGGATGGACGACTACGTCAGCAAGCCGATCCGAGTGGAGCAGCTGTGCGACGTGCTTGCGAAGGCCTCGGACACGTTGAAGGCGCAGGATCGCGTGCCGCCCGCCGCGGAACCTCTCGACGAGGCAACCGAACAGACCGATGTCGTGCCCCAGCTCGAGCCCGAAAGCGCAGAGACTGCGGCGCTCGAGCCCGAGGCGATCGATCACAGCGTCCTGGCCGAGTTCGCCGAGATGCTGGGCGATGAGGGTGGTGCCGTCATCGTCAGCCTGGTCGACACGTTCGTCGGAGAGTCGGCCGATCTCGTCGACCGGATCGTCGACGGAGATGACCCCGAAGACATCAGGATCGCAGCCCACACGCTCAAGTCGTCGAGTCGGTCGCTCGGGGCAATGCACCTCGGATCCCTGGCCGAGGTGATCGAGCACACGGCCAAGGACGACCGCCTCGACGAGATCGCTGCGGAAATCGCCGCGACTCGCCCCGCCTTCGACGCGGCCTGCGCCGCGCTGCTGGCCCGGCACGGTTCT
>CALLIQ010000572.1 GCA_938008925.1 uncultured Acidimicrobiales bacterium | reverse complement strand
CGACGAACTTGGCCGGCGGCAGGGAACGACCGAGCGTGTAGATCGGCCACTCGGCGTTGTAGAGGCTGAACTTCGGCAGGGGCTGGACGAGGTCCATGTGGGCGTCGAAGTATGCGTCGAGCGTTCCGACGTCGCGCCAGTACCCGCGCTGCTCCTCGAGGTCACCAGGCACGATGTTGGTCGTGTAGTCGTAGACGTGGGCCCGGCCCTCGTTGACGAGGCGGGGGATGAGGTCGCCGCCGAGATCACGGCCCGATGCCTCGTCGGTCGCGTCGGCGTGCAGCGCCTCGACGAGCACGTCGGCGTCGAAGACATAGTTGCCCATCGAGACGTAGGACTCCTCGGGCGAGTCGGCCAGACCGGGTGGGTCGGCCGGCTTTTCGAGAAACGCCTCGATCTTGGTGCCCTCACCCTGATGGATCACACCGAACTGATGCGCTTCCGAGCGAGGTGAGCGCAGCGCCGCCACCGTGACACCGGCGCCGGACGCGATGTGCTGATCGAGCATCTGGCGGGGGTCCATCCGGTAGATGTGATCGGCACCGAACACGAAGATGTACTGCGGCTTCTCGTCGTCGATGATGTTCAGGTTCTGGAACAGCGCATCAGCGGAACCGAGGAACCACTGCGGGCCCCGCCGCATCTGTGCTGGGACCGAGGTGACGTAGCTGCCGAGCAAGGTCGAGAGTCGCCACGTTCGCGAAAGGTGCACGTCGAGCGAATGGCTCTTGTACTGGGTGAGCACGACGATCTTGCGATAGCCACCGTTCGCCAGGTTCGAGAGCGCGAAGTCGATGAGACGGTACGGACCCCCGAACGGCACGGCCGGCTTGGCCCGATCCGACGTGAGCGGCATCAGGCGCTTCCCCTCACCTCCGGCGAGGACGACGGAAAGGACGCGAGGGCGAGTTCCAGCTTCGAGCACGTGTTCATGTTGCTACAGACCGACGCCCGATGCTGGCACGGTCGATCCGGCCCCTCGAGATCCACTGGCGAGGGCCCGGCGAGGGTCCGGCGAGGTCCCGGCGAGGTCCCGGCGATCGCCCTAGGCCGACCGGCCCGGAAGCCACCGGAACGGTTGGTGCAAGTGACCCATTGTCACTCAGAGTGGTTTTCGTGTTCACTTACGAGTGCGGGTACCGGGAACAGGGCCTGACGGGAGCACCTCTGGCGGGCGGAGGCCCTGTCGCAAAGGGCTTCTTGTTCTCGAACAGAGGGTGGTCTCTCAGAGGCCACCCTCTTTCCTTTTTCCCGAGCCCGCTTTCTCCGGGCTGGTTTCACTCGACTTTCGCCGACCAGGGTTAGCGTTGCGAGATGTCTCGCCCACTGAAGATCCTCGCCGCGTCCTTCGCCGGTCTGCTCGTCATCGTCCTCGGCCTCGCCTGGTGGCTCGGCCTGTTCTCATCCGAACCCGAGGCCGCATCGGTCGACGCAGCCGCCGAATCCGTCGCCGCATCCGACGACGGGACGAGCGAGGCCATCAGCGACATCTCGGGAACGTGGACGGTCGAGCAGGGCGACGCGACCTTCGTCGGCTACCGGGTCAAGGAAGTGCTCTCGACGATCGGCGACTTCGAGGCGGTCGGCCGCACCCCGGGAGTCACCGGCACGCTCGTCGCGGACGGCACCACCATCAGTTCCGTCTCGGTCACCGCTGATCTCACCGGCTTGGCCAGCGACAACGGCGCGCGCGACGGCCAGCTCCGCACCCAGGCGCTCGAGACCGACACCTTCCCAGAGGGCACGTTCGAGCTGACAGCGCCGATCGACATCGGCGCCGTGCCGGCCGAAGGCGAAACGGTGGTGTTCGGCGCCACCGGCGAACTCACGCTTCACGGCGTGACCAACACGGTCACACTCGACGTCAACGGCACGGTTCAGAGCGGCAAGCTGATCGTCGTCGGAAGCACCCCGATCGTGATGTCGGACTACGGGATCGATCCGCCCCAAGCCCCGATCGTCGCCAGCATCGAAGACGAAGGCGTCATGGAAGTCTCGCTCGTGTTCGGTCGGGGCTGAAGCAGCCCAGTTCACCTCGAACCCAGAGACGCGCTCAGTCAGCTCGTGGCGGCGCGGACCGCAGGCACCACGTGCTCGACGTATGCATCGAGCGCTTCTCGATCGAACGGTGCCCGAAGCGCCACGTTGACCATGTCGGCACCCGCGTCGGCGTAGGCCATGATCTGTTCGACCGCCTGATCGGGAGTCCCGATGATGGCGCCGCCCTTCACCCGTTCGAACATCGCTCCCCACTGCTCAACCATCTCCGACTGAACCCGGTCGGCTGATGCCTGATCGGCACCCATTCCCCACACCAGATTGATCGAGCGTTCGATCGACGTCGGGTCGCGATCAGCCTTCTCGCACCAACCGTCGAGCACACCGCCGAGATGGCGGTACTGCTCAGCGTCGACGTACGCCGCGTTCCAGCCGTCGGCGTGATCGGCCGCCATCCGCAGTGTCCGCTTCTCGCCGACACCGCCGATCCAGATCGGCATCGAACCCTTGACCGGACCGGGAAGCATCGAGGCGTTGACCGCCTTGTAGTGATCGCCGTCGAAGTCGGTGCGGGCGATCTCGTCATCCGATCCGGGAGCGAGCAGCGACGCGATCATCTGCGTGGCCTCGTCGAGCATGTCGAGGCGCACGCCGACCGATGGGAAGTCATATCCGTACGCCTCGGCCTCCCACTCGTGCCAACCGCCGCCGAGGCCGAGCTCGAACCGGCCGCCGGACAGGTGATCGATCGTGACGGCGGCCCGGGCCAACAAGCCAGGGTTGCGATAGCCGACGTAGAACACGAGGCAGCCAAGGCGAGCGTTCTTCGTGTCGCACGCCAGCGCGGCGAGCGTCGCAACGGCCTCGAAGTGGGGGAGGACGCCGCCTTGGGGTGGCGCTTCGTAGAGGTGATCCCACACCGACAACCAGTCGAGTCCCTGCCGGCCGTCGCCGGGATCGTCGAGCCACCGCCAGATATCGCGCAGCTCGTCGATGGTCATGTTCTGTTGGCCGATGTGGGCGCCCAGTGAAAGAGTCACGGGCGTCAACATAGGAGGTGTGCCGAAGGCGCACCTCCCGATGTCAGAGGAGACGGACATGACCACGACGATCGCCGAGGGGTTCACGACCCTCACCGCAACCGCAGAGGGCCGCATCGGGCGCCTCACGCTCGACCAGGGCGACAAGCTCAATCCACTGAGCTGGCAATGCCTCGACGAGATCGCCCGGGCCGCT
>CALLIQ010000571.1 GCA_938008925.1 uncultured Acidimicrobiales bacterium | reverse complement strand
GACACGCTCTTCATCGGCGACGTCGGTCGGCCCGATCTCTTGTCGTCCATCGGGTTCACGAGAGACGAGCTGGCCGAGCAGCTCTACGACAGCCTGCACGACAAGCTGCTCCCGCTTCCCGACTCGACCCTCGTCTACCCGGCCCACGGTGCCGGCTCGGCCTGTGGCAAGAACCTCTCGACCGAGACGTCATCGACGATGGGGGAGCAGCGCCGCAGCAACTACGCATTGCTCGCTCCCGACAAGGCGACCTTCATCGACCTGGTCACCGAAGGGCAACCGCCCGCCCCGGGCTACTTCGTCTACGACGCGGTCTTGAACCGCAGCGAACGCGAGCTCCTCGACGAGCTTGCCGCGCCCGCCACCCTCGATCTCGACGCGTTCGACCGGTTGGTCGCAGACGGCGCAATGGTCATCGATGGTCGCGACCCCGAAGCGTTTGCGCTCGGCCACCTCGACGGTGCGATCAACGTCGGACTCAACGGTCGCTACGCCGAGTTCGCCGGCTCGGTCGTTCCATCGGATGTCGACATCGTCCTCGTCGTCGAACCTGGTTTCGAGACCGAGGCCAAGAACCGGCTCGCCCGCATCGGCTTCGACCGGGTCGTCGGCCACCTGGACCAGCCGTCGCTCGTAATGACTTCGCACCCCGATCGTGTTCGTCGTGCATCGCGTCTCACCGCAGCCGAGTTCGACGAGCGGGCGCCGATGATCGACGGGCTGCAGCTCGTCGACATTCGCAACCCCGGCGAGGTGGCGCTCGGCACGATCGACGGCGCCGACGCAATCCCCGTCGGCCAGCTTCCGTCGCGGCTCGGTGAGCTCGATCCATCGGCGCCGACGGTCGTGTTCTGTGCGGGCGGCTATCGCTCGTCGGTCGGCGCGAGCGTCCTCCGCCAAGCCGGCTTCGCCGACGTCTCCGACATTCTCGGCGGGTACGCGGCCTGGTCGGAGCTTCGAGCGCTCGCCTGAGATCGAACGAATCCCAAACCAACAACCAGCACCGAAAGGCCCACCATGAGCTTGCACCTCGGCGACACCGCCCCTGACTTCACCGCCATGACCACAGACGGCGAGATCTCCTTCCACGAGTGGAAGAAGGACTCCTGGGCTGTCTTCTTCAGTCACCCCGCCGACTTCACACCGGTCTGCACCACCGAGCTCGGACGCACCGCCGCGCTCGAGTCCGAGTTCGCGCAGCGAAACACCAAGGCGATCGCCTTGTCGGTCGACCCGATCGAAGACCATCACGGCTGGGCACCCGACATCGGCGAGGTCTCGGGCACTGCGCTCAACTTCCCGATCATCGCCGACCCTGATCGGACCGTTGCCGAGCTGTACGACATGATCCACCCCGGCGAGGGCGACACCTCGACGGTCCGGTCTGTCTTCATCGTCGATCCGTCGAATGCGATTCGACTGAGCCTCACCTATCCCAAGTCGGTGGGTCGCAACTTCGACGAGATCGTCCGCGTCATCGATGCGCTGCAGGCCACGGACGCCGCGTCGATCGCGACGCCGGCGGACTGGGTGCCGGGCGACCGCGTCATCGTCTCACCGGCGATGTCGACCGAGGACGCCCTGGCCACCTTCGACAATGTCGAGGAGATCAAGCCCTACCTCCGTTGGGCCGACGCGCCGAGCTCCTGAGGCCAACGCTCCGAATGCGGGAGCGCGCCACGGCTCGGGCCCGGTTCTCGAGACGTGACGCTTGCCACATGGGCTGAAAGTCCGTACAATTCGCTCATGATCTTCGAACAGCACTATCTGGAGTGTCTGTCTCAGGCTTCCTACGTCATCGGCGACGAAGCCTCCGGTCGTGCGGTCGTGGTCGATCCGAGGCGCGACATCGCGCCATACCTCGAGTCGGCCGCGGAACACGGCCTCGCGATCGAACTCGTGCTCGAGACGCACTTCCACGCCGACTTCTTGTCCGGCCACCTCGAACTCTCGGCCGCCACCGGCGCAGCCATCGCCTACGGGTCGATGGCCGACACGGAGTTCGACTCCCGCAAGCTCGCCGATGGCGAACGCATCGAGCTCGGAGCCATCGGCGACGATGGCTCCATCGGCGATGGTGTCGTGCTCGAGATCCGCCACACGCCGGGCCACACGCCCGAGTCGATCAGCATCGTCGTCTACGAAAACACCGACTCACCCCCGCACGCTGTGCTCACCGGCGACGCACTCTTCGTCGGCGATGTCGGCCGGCCCGACCTGCTCTCCTCCAAAGGCGTCACCTCCGAGCAACTCGCCGGCTCGCTGTATGACTCGCTCCACGGCCAGCTCATGACCCTGCCCGACGAAACCCGCGTCTACCCCGCAAGCGGCGCGTCCGCCTCGACCGTGACACTGGCCGAATCGACCGTGGAGATGAAAATCGCCGGGTCGTCGATCGACTGAACCGCATCGAATGCCTGACCGACCCGTTCCGCGGGGTCGCCATCACCGATCAGCTCGTGGACCCGAGCTCGGAGATCATCAGTCATGGGAAGCCTCATTCGTTGGTTCGATCACAGCGATCACGTCGCC
>CALLIQ010000570.1 GCA_938008925.1 uncultured Acidimicrobiales bacterium | reverse complement strand
CATGACGGCATCGTGTCGCTCGATCCGAACATCCGGCCTCAGATCATCGACGACCGGGCCGGTTGGGATCACTTTCACGATCGTTGGCTGGCCCGAACCCACATCTACAAGGGGTCAGACGAGGATCTCGACTGGATCTGGCCGGGCCGTTCGCCCGAATCGTGCGCCGAAGAACTGCTCGCCGGTCAGGTCGCCGCGGTCATCGTCACTCGCGGTTCCGACGGACTCTCGATCCTCACCAGCGAGGGTGAAGCCACCGCGCCAGCTCCGGTCGTCGACATCGTCGACACCGTCGGTGCAGGCGACACGATTGTCGCGACCGTCCTCGCGTCGCTGTGGGAGCTCGATCGCCGTGACGTCGCCGCCTTGGCGACGGTCTCCGTTGACGAGTGGACCGTGATCGCGTCCCGTGCCGTCGGGGCGGCGGCCATCACGTGTTCGCGTGCCGGCGCTGACGTCCCACGCCGGTCGGAGCTGACCGTCCCGTTCTGAGCCGGGCCGAATCAGGGTCCGGATCGGGCGGCCCGGAGAAAGCCGACGGCACCAACAACGGTGATCGCGGTGGAGGCGAACAGGGCGAACCCGGCGACGGCGAAGCCGAGTCGATGGATCGCGGTCACCTCGTCGCGTTGATTGAGCGCCGCGATCAACACTGACGTGAACCCGAAGAAGCCGCCGAAGCCAGCACCGATCAGGCTGACGAGCCATCGAGGGTTGTCGTCGTACCGGTCGTGAGCCAACCACCACACCGCCGCCAGTCCGCCGAGTGGGGCCACGACGATCGAGAGCCCGGGCCACCCGGGGCCCACCGACTGCACCGCCGCAGCGCCGAAGACGGTCGCCCCGGTCGCGGCCAGGTTTGCTCCGATGCCACCGAGTCGGTCGGGCCCCGTGAGCTCCTTGGCCGTGTGGGAGGCGGCGATGAGTCCAGCCGCCGCAGCGCCGACGAAGAACACCGTGCTCAACGTCGTGCTCGGGTTCGCCGTCGCCAACCCGAAGAACGCTCCGAGTAGGGCGGCGACGACGAAACGGAACGCCTGGCGGCCTTCTGTGTCCACGAGGGGTTTGGTCATGGCAGCGTCGGCGTATCGGTCATGGCAGCTTCGGTGCCGGTCACGAGAGCACCGGCAGGCGATCGCCCTGAGGGACGGATCGGTCGGTGTTGGTTCGCTGCACGATGCCGTGCCGCTCGACGCTGGCGCTCGTGTTGGAACAGCCACCGTCGTCCTCTCGTTGATAGTTGACGGTCACTTCGTCCGGCTGGAACACGTTGCCGTCGAAATCCCGAGCTTCGAGTCCACTCCAGCGAACGGCGCACGACGGGTTGTCGCAGTCGGCGAACGATTCGGTCCACACCATCGGTCGAGCGAGCGAGGTGCCCTCGCAATGGAGATCTCTGACGTGAATGGGCACGCCGACCGGGTCGATGATCCAACCGCGCCAGACGCCGGCGCGGACCAGAGCGATCCGATAGGTGTACGGCAACCCGACGTGCCATTCGAAGTTGCAGGTGTTCGCGTTCGCGAGCGCCGACGGAGCCGTGAGTGGCGAGCCGTCGAGTTCGCCGGAACGACCGCTCGTCGGGCTGTGGTAGCCGCCCCAGTTCACGGCGCCCCCCGACGGGTACGCCGGATGATGTTGGAGTCCGAAATGGCCAGCACCCATCGCCCGACTCCCGTTCATGAACGAGACCTGCAGTGCCCAGAAGACCAGCCGGCCGCTGGGCGGGGGCTCGAGGACCTCGATGGTCGCCCGCACGTCGATGAGATCGCTGGTGCGTTCGGGCATCGACCAGAACAGATGCATCGACGATGCGCCGTTGCTCGACGTCGGCCGGCCGCTGATCCGGGGTGCCACGGTCATCAGGGTGCCACGCGGTCGCCCCGGTCACGCAGAAGAAACTTCGAGAGTTTGATGCGTTCTTGAGAAAGCCCTGATCTCGTCGAGAGGTTCGCTGTCGAAGAACAGATCACAACAGCGCAACACAGGCCCAGCACAACGCCGGACCAGCGCAACCACATTGAGACCGCTCCGGCCAGCCCGCCATGGCCGGACAATTCTCTCGAGGCCGGGGGCGACCGGTCTCGAGACTCTCCGTTGAGATCGACGGGGCCGGGAGTGAAGCACCGGTCCCGTCGTTCGCGTTCGCATCGAGTCGCCCGTCGCTTGCATCAAGACTGTTGTCGAAGCAACAAGAACTAGACCTCCAGGAGGCCGTGCATCGTGCCGATGAATCACGTGGGCGACATGCCGAGCGACCGAACCGAGCTCGTGTCGTCCGCCCGGAGTCAACGATGAAGAGCCGACAACCGAGACGGGTGATCTCCGTGATCACCGACGCGTTCTCTCCGTTCCACCGAGAGGTTCTCGATGGATTGCAGCCGCATTTCTCGGCGGCCGGCTACGGCACGTTGGCGGTGGCCGGACGCGATGTCCGAACCGACCGGCTGATCGAGACCGCCCTGTCGAGCAAGGCAGGCCACGGGCGGTTCGGCACCTGGCTCGAAGTCTGCGGATCCATCATCGTGTGCGGAGCGACCCCGCCGGGGATGAGCCAAGAGGCCATCGCCACGTTCGTCTCCGAACTGTCGGACGGCCCGGTCATCAGCCTCGGTATCACCCTCCCCGGCGTGCCGAGCGTGACGATCGACTGGGACAAGTCGATCGACGAGCTGATGGCGCACATGGTCTCCGACCCGAATCGGCGCCGGTTCGTGTTCGTCCGGGGGTTCGCCGCCGATCCACACTCCGAGCGTCGGGAAGCCGGATTTCGGGCGACGCTCGCTGCGTCGGGAATCGAGGTCGACGAGCGGTTGATCGTCAGTGGTCACTATTCGACGGCCGATGCCCTCCACGCGGTCGACAAGCTGCTCATCGACGGGCATCGGTTCGATGGCGTCGTCGCTGCGAACGACGACATGGCGGTCGGCGTGATCGGCGCCTTGCATCGACATGGCCTCACCGTTCCAGAGGACGTCATCGTCGCTGGATTCGACGATTCGCTCGCGGCCTTTCAGAGCGAGCCACCGCTCACGACCGCGCTGCTCGACACCGAAAGCCTGACGAGAGCGTCGGCCAGCCTTCTTGTCGATGCGATCGAGTCGGAGTTCGCCCCGAGCCCGAATGTCGAGATCGAGATCGACAGCTGGCTCGTGCGTCGCGCCTCCACCCGCCCCGCCATCGTGACCCGCAGCGCAAACCGGCCGGCGGAACCGCTCGACATCTCGACCGTGCTCGCCCAGCGAATCATCCATCGATGGGAGAGCGATCGGGCGCCGATCGGTTTCGATCTCGACGTGCTCGCGAAGTCGGCCGCCGCGACCCTGACCGCCGGCGACGACTCGTTCCGAGCGGCCCGGCTCTCAATGGCTGCACCGATCGATCCCTTCATCGATCGTGCCGAGGCCGTCTGGCTCCGACACGCGCTCCGGGTCCTCTGGTCGGTCGTGAAGGAGCTGCGCGATGGGGAGGTCCCGTCAACCGGGCTGCGGGCGATGGTGGATCAGCTCAACGAGGTCGAGCGCGATCTGCGTCCGACCGAACGATTGATCGAGACGGAGCGTCGGGCCCACCACGATCTGCAAGAGCGGCTCGTCATGCGACTTGCGTCGTGCTCGAACCAGCCGGAGCTGTGGGATGCGCTGCGGACCGGCCTTCGATCCCTCGGCATGGCAAACGCATGGGTTGCGATCGACGAACCCGATGACGACGGGCCAGACGGCTCCGTCCCGAGGACCTCGACCGGCGCAGGCGCGCCGCCGAGCGAGAGTATGCGCTTGCTCTTCAGCCTCGGGGACTCGCTTCCCGACGGCGGCGAAGTGTTCCGTCGATCGAGCGTGCTCCCCGACCGGTTCGACCCGCTCCTGGAAGCCGGCCTACACGTGCTCGTGCCGCTCCGGGCGGGCGAATCCGACATCGGCTACATCGTCGTCGAACCGAGCGGTGATCATCTGTTCGGCCTCGAAGCGATCGCTTCCGGCGTCGCCCAAGTGCTGCGACACGTTCGCCAGATCGCCGAGCTCGAAACACAGACCGCTCGGCTTCGCATCGCCAACGAAACGCTCGATGTCCTCGCCCGCCGCGACGCGCTCACCGGGCTCGCGAACCGCAAGCTCCTCGTCGAACGGCTCGACGAGGAAGTCGCGAGGCCAGACGCCGATGGACATCTGTCCGTGCTGTTCATCGATCTCGATGGTTTCAAGCAGATCAACGACACGCTCGGCCACGCCGCTGGCGATCAGGTGCTGCGGATCGTGGCGGAACGACTCGGCGGACTGCTCGGCGAGGACGACTTCCTCGCTCGCCTCGGCGGTGATGAGTTCATCATGCTCCTGCGTCACGGCGCGGGCTCGACCCGACCGTCCGACATCGCAGAGGAGGCGGTCGACATGATCCGCTTGCCCTTCGATCTCGCCGGCGCGACGACGCAGGTGTCGGCCAGCGTCGGCATCGCCCAGTGCCCCGTCGATGGCTCGACCACCGATGAGCTGATGCGGAACTCCGACGCAGCGATGTACGCAGCCAAGGCGTCGGGCAAGAATCGGTTCGCTCGGTTCTCAGCCGACCTGTCGACGGACCTGTCGAGCGAGTGAGCTCTCGCGCCACGTGATCGGCCTCGGCCGCTTCCCGGTAGCCTCACCCCATGGAACGACCGCCCACCGACCCGAAGAAACTCCTCGCATTCTGGATGGAGTGGGAGAAGGGTGACGCAACCCCGGGCACGGTGTTGAAGAACCTGAAGAACGGTGGCATGCGCGAGGTGCTCGACGAGCTCGCCGCTGCGGACCAGGCCTGAGCTCGAACCGCTGAGCTTCGAACCACTGAGTTTCAAACCACCGAGCGGCCGCGGCGGTCCGCAACACATCCCGCGCCCGCCCGACGCGGTGCTCGGTGCTCCCGCGCCCTGGGTCGAGATCGCCGGGGATCTCCGAGCTGCTCTCACGATCGATCACGTGGCTGCGGTCGTCGGCGATCCGCCACCGGACGCACCACCGGCCGAGGTCGTCGATGGACGACAACCATCGGCCGTGGTCGCCCCCGTCTTCGATGCCGGCGCCGGCCCCGAGTTGTTGCTCACCCGGCGAGCATGGCATCTGCGGAGCCACACCGGCGAGGTGTGCTTTCCCGGTGGGCGGGCCGAACCGCACGACGTCGACCTGGCCGCCACCGCACTGCGGGAGCTCCACGAAGAGGTGGGGATCGCCCCGGAGGCGGTACGAATCGAAGGCGAACTGACCCGACTCACGACGGTCTCGAGCCCAGCATTCATCGTCCCATACGTCGGGATCCTCGACGGCCGTCCCACGACGCGGATCGATGCCGGCGAGGTCGACGCGGTGCTCCACGTCCCGATCGCCGAGCTGTTCGACCCGTCGATCTATCGCCAGGAGATCTGGATGCGGAACGGCGAACCGATGGAGGTCACGTTCTTCGAACTCGCCGACGACACGCTGTGGGGGGCGACGGCTCGAATGGTCCGCGATCTGCTCGAGCGGCTCGTGGCCGAGGTTTCCGGCAACGGCTGAGTCGGGCCGAGTCCGGCACTACCGTTGCGACGATGGCGCCCCCGTCTCGCACCCGGACCATCCCAATCGACCGGGCTCGTCGCATCGCACTCGCTGCCCAGGGCTTCACCGACCCGAAGCCGACGGGCGCGGCGAACGTCAGACACTTCCGCCGGGTCATGGAGCGGATGTCGATTCTGCAGATCGATTCGGTGAACGTGCTGAGCCGCTCGCACTTCCTGCCCGTGCTCGCCCGCCTCGGCCCATACGACCGCGATCGGCTCGACGACTTCCTATGGCGTTCGGGAGAGAATGTCGAGTACTTCGCTCACGTGGCCTCGTTGACGTCGGTCGATCATCGGCCGCTCTTGCGTCATCGGATGGAGCACTACCGAGGGCGGTGGCTCGCCAAGCTCGAGGAAGAGTTGCCCGGCTATGCGACCGCGGTCCGCGATGAGGTGGCGGACCGGGGCCCGCTCGCCGTCGGCGACCTCGAAGAACCCGGTGGCCGAACGGGGCCGTGGTGGGGGCACTCCAAGGGAAAGCAGGCGCTGACGGCTTTGTACCTGGCTGGCGAGCTCGCGATCAGCGATCGAACGTCGACGTTCCTCACCGTCTACGACCTCCCCGAGCGCGTCATCCCACCCGAGGTGCTGTCGACACCGACGCCGAGCCTCGACGATGCTCATCGTGAGATGGTCCGCCTCGGCTTGAAGAGCCATGGCATCGCGACGGCGGCCGACGTCGCCGACTACTTCCGGATCAAGATGACCTCCGCCCGCACGCTGCTCGATGAGATGGTCGAGGCCGGGGAGATCGAAGCCGTCGACGTCGCCGGCTGGAAGGAGCGGGCGTACCTCGACCCGGAGGCGAAGACGCCGAGGGCGATCGATCGCGCCGCCTTTCTCAGCCCGTTCGACCCGGTCGTGTGGTTTCGCGACCGAGCGGAGCGGTTGTTCGACTTTCACTACCGCATCGAGATCTACGTTCCCGAGCCGAAACGCGTGCACGGTTACTACGTCCTGCCGTTCCTTCTCGGCGATCAGGTGGTCGGCCGGGTCGACATGAAGGCCGACCGCAAGCAGGGCCGCCTGTTGGCCAAGGCGGCCTTCGCCGAGCCCGGCGTCGATCGGGTCGCGGTGGCGGCAGCGATGGCCGGCAAGCTCGAAGAGATGGCGGCGTGGATGGGCCTCGATGCGATCGAGGCGGGTCGTCGGGGTGACCTGTCGGGGGCTCTTCGTTCCGCACTCGGTTGAGCGGTCGACCGGCGAATGCCGGGGGCGACCGCGACTTCGGTGATGGCTGCGCCACCATGGCGCCGTGCCCTCACCCCGACGGTCCGTCCGGCCATCACGTTCCCCCGATCCAACCCCAACA
>CALLIQ010000569.1 GCA_938008925.1 uncultured Acidimicrobiales bacterium | reverse complement strand
GAGTTGCGACGAATCGAGACGCTGATCGAGATCAGCGAGACGATCAGTGGTGCGGGTGCAGCGACAGCGAGATGTAGACCGCGGTCAGCAGCGAGAAGACGAACGCCTGGATCAGCGACACCATGACCTCGAAGCCGGTGAGGCCGACGAGGGTGGCGAAGCTGAAGGGCAGGACGAGAGCCAGCGCCGACTGCTGCCAGAGGGCGATGCACAGCACGCCGAAGGTGACGAGCAGGATGTGGCCGGCGAGCATGTTGGCGAAGAGACGAACCGCCAGGCCGAAGGGGCGAAGGAGGAAGGTCGAGAGAAACTCGATCGGCGTCACGAGGATGTAGAGCGCCTTCGGAACGCCGGGCGGGAACAGCGACGACTTCATGAAGCCACCGAAGCCCTGCGCCTTGATGCCGACGGCGATGAACATCGCCCACGCCGTGAGGGCGAGGATGATCGGGTTGGCCATGCGGGCGTTCGCCGGCATCTGGAAGGTCGGGATGACCTCGAAGATGTTGCCGAAGAACACGAACAGGAAGATCGTGAGCAGCAGCGGCATGTACTTGCGGCCCTCGGGGCCGATCGCCGACTGGATGACCTGCTTGTCGACGAACTCGACCGCGCCCTCGACGATGTTCTGCAAGCCGCGAGGCACGAGCTCCTTCTTGGAGAGCAGGAACATGCCGGTGGGGATCAGCAGCGCGAGCATGCTGATCAGACCGATCTTGTTGAACGCGAAGATCGTGTCGTCGCCGAAGTAGTTCGGCCACTCGACCAGGTTGCTGATGGGAGGGAACTGAAGTCCCCCGCCGCCGCCTTCTTCAGCTGCAAAAAGTGCGAACACCGATGTCGCTCCTTGAGGAGATGTCTAGCGCCGACCGGCGGCGACAGGCCGCGGGGCCGAACGAGGGGTACGAGGTTTCAGACCGGGATGCGCCATCGATGCCGAGACATGACGGAGTTCCCAGACGAGCAGGCCGAGGTGGGTGACGATCAAGGTGATGCCGAGGGGCACCATGGCCACCCACGACATGTCCTTGACGATCCACACGGCGGCGAAGATCAGGCCGAGCCGAAGCACGTAGCCGCCGAGAGCGGCGGAGGCGACGGCGGCGAAGGAGATCTTCGAGGCCCACCCGAGCAGGGCGGCCGAGAGCAAGAGGTTGAGCAGCACGAGCACCATGCCGTAGGTGACCGACACGGCGCCGTTGAAACCAGCGGCGATCGCACCGATCGCCATGCCGAGCGGCAGGAACGGGAGACCCCGCTTGACCATGTCGAGCGCGACCTGGGCGGCGGGCGATGGGCCCTCGAGACGCTCGGTGAGGGCGGTCACGATGTGGCGCCCTTGTTCGCATCGGTCTTCGCACGGAGTGCGGCGGTCTCGGCCTGGAGCGAAGCGATCTGATGCTTGTAGCGGTAGTAGATCGAAAGGCCGGCACCGATGAAGCCGGCGACGGTGAGACCCACCATGAAGACCGGGCGAGTGCCGAGCCAACCATCGATCACGTAACCGAAGAGACCGAGGATCACAGCAGACAGCACCAGCTCATAGGAGCCGCTGCTCTGTTGGAACTGCTCGGTGAGGGGGGTTCGATCGGCTTCCACAGAACCTAGGTCAGAGTCGATTGGGGCGAGTGAGACGGCGTGCGCGGGCAACGATCTGCACCACCCACGACGCCGAGACGATATTGAACCCTGCACCCCGTTCGCAACCCGGCTCTGCTATCGGTTTGGGCTATTGCGCGGATGGGTCGGCGTCTCATTGCTTGGCGGACTCGGTTTGGCGTTCCGAGAGGTCGAGCACATTGGCCGGAACCGGACCCTTCGGATCGGTCTCTGAACGCTCTCGACCGGTGCCCGGACGGAACGACACGTAGAGCAGAACGGCCATGCCGGCGACGCCCAGCGGAACGATCGCGTCGCCGCGACCCTCGTTGTAGACGGGCCACAAGACCAGCCCCGAGAGCAGGGCGGTCCAGGCCCAGAGGATCGTCACGCTGCGACGGTGCCCGTGGCCGAGCCGGATGAGGCGATGATGGAGATGGCCCATGTCGGCGGTGGCGAGCCCTTGGCGTCTCGTGGCTCGACGCAGGATCGCGAAGATCGTGTCGATCACCGGGACGCCGAGAATGACCAGCGGAATCACGAGCGGCGCGTAGAAGAAGAACGTCTGGCCGCTGAAAGGGTCGTCGGTTCGTCCGCCAACGGCCATCGTGCTCGCGGCCATGAGCGAGCCGAGGAGCAGGCTCCCGCCATCGCCCATGAAGATCTTGGCCGGATGCACGTTCCACGGCAGGAACCCGGCACAGATGCCGACCACGATCGCGGTGACGAGCAGGCCGATGTTGCCGGGCTGCACGAAGCCCTCGTCGGTCAGGCGCAGCGTGTAGAGGAAGAACGCGACACCGCCGATGCCCATGATCCCCGACGCCAACCCGTCGAGACCGTCGATGAAATTGACGGCGTTGGTCATCCCGAGGACCCACACGACGCTCAACAGAAAGCCGAGGTCGGGGCTCAAGACCGTGACACCAACGAAGGGGATGCGGAAGAAGATCAAGCTCACGCCACCGAAAATGAGCAAGCTCGACGCCAGCACGAGCCCGGCGGTCTTCGCCGGGGCCGAGATCTCGCGCACGTCGTCGAGGATGCCGACGGCGTAGGCGAGCGTCGCGATGGCGACGATGCCGAGCGGTTCGCTCGTGCCGGCGAACGACGACTCGAACCAACCGGTGGTCCACGCGACGCAGAACGCCACCATGAAGCCGAGATACATCGCCCCGCCGCCGATCGTGGCGGTCGGGGTCTGATGCACGCGGCGCGCATCGGGCACCACCACGTAGCCGCGCACGTTGGCGACCACCTTGAAGATCGGGACGGTGAGGACCGTCACCGCAGCCGCGACGAGCCCCACCACCAGGTAGGAACTCAGCTCGGCTCTCATCGGGCTGGTCTAGACCAGATCCGGGTACGGGGCGAAGGGCTCACAGAGCGAGCGGACCTCGGCCCGGACCGCAGCGACTTCCCCAGCGTCGGCCCGGCCGCGCAGGGCGCGAGCCATGTACTCGGCGACCTTGGCCATCTCCGGCTCGGTCATGCCCTGGGTGGTGACCGCCGGAGTGCCGATCCGGATACCCGAGGTGACGAACGGCGAACGCGGATCGTCGGGAATCGTGTTGCGGTTGAGTGTGATGCCGGCCTCGTCGAGGACGAGCTGCGCTTCCTTGCCGGTGAGGTCTTCGTCGAAGGTCTGGAGGTCGGCGAGGATCAGGTGGTTGTCGGTGCCGCCGGACACGAGACGGAAGCCTTCGGCGGTCATCGACGACGCGAGGGCGCTGGCGTTGGCGACGATCTGGGCCGCGTAGGTCTTGAACTCGTCGGTCTGCGCTTCGGCGAACGCGATCGCCTTCGCTGCGATGGCGTGCTCCTGCGGGCCGCCCTGTTGGCCGGGGAAGACCGCCTTGTTGATGGCGGCACCGAGCTCGGCCGAGCTCAGGATGCAGCCGCCTCGGGGGCCGCGAAGCGTCTTGTGCGTCGTGAAGGTGACGACGTCGGCGACACCGACGGGATTCGGGTGCACGCCACCGGCGATCAGGCCGGCGATGTGGGCGCAGTCGAACATCAGGAGCGCACCGACTTCGTCGGCGATGGCCCGGTAGGGCGCGGGGTCGATCAAGCGCGGGTATGCGGTGGCACCGGCGACGATCAGCTTGGGGTTGTGCTCCTTGGCGAGATCGCGCACGTGATCGAGGTCGATCCGTTCGTCGCCAGGGGTGACCCGGTACCCGACGAAGTCGTACATCAGGCCGGACGCATTGACCGGCGAGCCATGCGTGAGGTGTCCGCCGTGATCGAGGCTGAGACCCAAGACGGTGTCGCCCGGCTCGAGCAGCGCTTGGTAGACGGCCATGTTCGCGTTGGCGCCGGAGTGCGGCTGCACGTTGGCGGCCTCGGCACCGAAGAGCTCGCACACACGGCTGATGGCGAGGCTCTCGACCTCGTCGACCACGTGATTGCCGCCGTAGTAACGCTTGCCGGGATAGCCCTCGGAGTACTTGTTCGTGAAGACCGAACCCGTCGCTGCCATCACGGCGGGCGACGCGAAGTTCTCCGACGCAATGAGCTGGAGGGCCGAGTTCTGGCGGTCGACTTCGTCGGCGGTCAGCTTCCAGACCGGGTCATCGACGAGGGTGGGCCAAGGCATGGTGACTCCTGAGGCGTGAGCACGGATCCTGCCGCTTCGGTGGATCCCGTCGATCGTTCGATCGACGGGGGGAACGCTAGCGGCGCAGCGCCGCTCAGGTGGGGTCGATTCCGCCGATCTTGTCGACCCGTCGAGCGTGCCGCCCACCTTCGAACTCACCGGTGACGAAGGCGTCGACGGCATCGAGCGCGGTCTGTTCACCGATGAAGCGCTCGCCGACGCACATGATGTTCGCGTCGTTGTGGAGCCGGGTCAGGCGGGCCGAGGTGACGTCGTGCACCGTGGCGGCCCGAATGCCCGCAACCTTGTTCGCCGCCATACAGATACCGATGCCGCTTCCGCACACGGCGACGCCTCGCTCGACGTCGCCGGCGGCCACGGAACGACCGATCGCTTCGCCGTAGTCGGGGTAGTCGACGGACTCGGGCGTCTCGGTGCCGAGATCGACGACGTCGTGGCCCTGGCCCCGAAGGTGCTCGGCGATTGCGTTGCGGAGATTGAAGCCGGCGTGGTCAGAGGCGACCGCGATGCGCACGCGCTACTCCGCGCTGCGGTCGCGGTTTGCGGCGACGCGAGCGTTGAGGAGCGTGAGCACCTTCTCGTTGGCCGACGGGCTGCGATCGAGCATCGCCCGGAAGTCCTTGGTGGTGAACGCGACGAGCACCATCTCCTGCTCGGCGATGACCGACGCATTGCGCGGCCGGTGCTCGAGCAGCGCCATCTCACCAACCATCGAGCCGGGGCCGACCGTGGCGACGTACTCGCCATTCATCACGACGTTGGCGGTGCCTTCGACGATCACGTAGCAGACGTCGCCGAAGCGGCCCTGGTCGGTCAGCTCGGCACCGACCTCGGCCTCGATCTTGTTGCCGAGGTTGGCCACCTCTTCGAGTTCCGAGGCGTTGAAATCCCGAAAGAAGGGAACGGTCCCCAACCAGTCGGTGTCGAGTTTGTTGTGTCGGCCGAACATGGGCCGGACACTACAACGGTTCGGCCGCCGCGTGTACTGGGAAGCGGGCGACGACGGCACGATCTCGACCGGACAGATCGGTTCGGACCTCCACCTCACCGAAGAGCTCCCCGGCGGCAGCCGCAGCCGGTGCGGTCTGTGTCGGAGCCATCTCGAGCACGACGACCCCATCGGCTCGAAGCCATCGCGGGCTGTTCTCGATCAGGTGAAGGACATCTTCATCGCCACGGGCACCTGCGACGAGTGCGCCGTTCGGTTCCCAGTCGGCGACGTCGGCGGGCAGGGTCTCACCCGCCGCGACGTATGGCGGGTTCGAGACGAGCACATCGACGCGGCCGACGAGTTCGTCGGGCAGGGCATCGAACCAGCTCCCCTCGGCGACCCGGCCTCTGGCGGCGCGACGGCTGAGGCCGATGAGGTTTGCCCGAGCGACGGCGAGGGAGTCGGGCGAACGGTCGGTGAGCCACACGTCGACCTCGTCGACCTCGGCCAAGAACGAAAGGCCGATCGCGCCGCTGCCGGTGCCGAGATCGACCACGTTGGCCTCAGCCGGCCGATTCAGCCGCCGCAACTCGTCGATCGCCCAACCGGCGACCTCTTCGGTCTCCGGCCTGGGGATGAGCACGCGTCGATCGACCATCAGATCCAGGTGGCGGAAACCCCAACGGCCGACCACGTACTGCAACGGTTCGCCCGCGATGCGTCGAGCGACCATGTCGTCGAGCTTGGCGACGCCTCGCACCGTGGCCAGCTGACCGAGGTTCGGTCCGAGTTCGGCCCCGTCGAAGCCCGACGCCTCTTCCACGATGCGTCGCGCGCTGACCGCCGCATCGGCCACCGCGCCGGTTTGCAGTCGACCCTCGGCTTCGTTCAAGAGCTCGCGCCAGCTGACGGTTCCCTCGAGATCCGGACTCAGATCTCGGTGGTCTGGATGATCGTGTCCGTCGGTCATCAGGGGCTCAGGTCAGTCAGTCAGGCCTGGGAGGTCAGGGAGGCCTGGCAGGTCAGGATTCGTCGTCGTTCTGGAGCTGACGGGCTCGCTCGTCGGTGACGAGGCCGTCGCTGACCTCGTCGAGTTCGCCAGCGAGCACCCGATCGAGCTTGTAGACGGTGAGACCGATGCGGTGATCGGTGACTCGGTTCTCTTTGAAGTTGTACGTCCGGATCTTCTCGGACCGACCGCCGCCCCCGATCTGATCTCGACGCGTCGCCGACGCTTCGGCCGCAACTTGATCCTGCTGCAACTTGAGGAGCCGGGAACGCAGCACGACGAGCGCTCGGGCCCGGTTCTGGAGCTGGCTCTTCTCGTCCTGCATGGAGACGACGACGCCGGTGGGCACGTGGGTCATGCGGACCGCGGAGTCGGTCGTGTTGACGTGCTGGCCACCGGCCCCTGACGAGCGAAACGTGTCGATCTGCAGATCGTTCGGGTCGATCTCGAGGTCGACCTCCTCGGCCTCGGGAAGCACCGACACGGTCGCCGACGACGTGTGGACTCGCCCCTGCGACTCGGTCACCGGAACCCGCTGCACTCGGTGGGGCCCGGCCTCGAACTTCAGCCGGGTCCAGACGTCGGCGCCGCGGACGACGAACGCAACGTCGGAGAACCCACCGAGGTCGGACACGTGCGAGCCGAGCATCTCGGTCTTCCAGCCGAGGCGAGCCGCGTAGCCCTGGTACATGTCGTACAGGTCGCGGGCGAACAGGTTCGCTTCCTCGCCTCCTTCGGCACCGCGGATCTCGACGATGACGTCGCGTCCGTCGTTCGGGTCCTTCGGGAGCAGGAGCAGTCGAAACTCCTGTTCGAGCTCGACGATGTCGGCTTCGGCCTCGCTCACCTCCGCCCGCATCTCTTCGCGTTCCTCGCCCTCGGACTCCGCCATGAGGGTCTTGGCGACCTCGAGGTCGTCCATGCGGGTCTGGAGGCGGCGCCCGACCTCGACGACGGAACTCAGCTCGGAGTAGCGACGCATCGCTTTGACGTAGCGAGCGTTGTCGGCCACCAGCTCGGGGTCGCCGAGGCGCGCTTCGAGTTCGCGATGCTCGCTTTCGAGCGCGGTGAGCCGATCCAGCATGGGTTGAGGCTACGGGGCCGAGGGAGCTGCGCTCGACCGACCCCAGGGTTCATCGATGCTGGTGATCGAGACGCGAGGTGCCCGAGCGGCCTGTGCCCCGATCACCGGATGGACGTCGCGCCGCGGCATCACGAGCAGCAGGTCCATGTCGCCGACAGGCGGGTTCGCGGCCTGTTCGCGGTTGCGATAGTCGAGGCCATCGGCGACGAGATCGAGCTCGATACCGACCGAACAGACCACCACGATGGGCGTGCCGTCGTCTCGCGCACCGATGGCGGCGGTCGGCACCATGCCGAGCAGCGTGGAGCGAGGCAACAGGGGTGGGACGGGCGACAACTCAGCGCAGCCGACGGCTGAAGGGTCGTGGATCAGAATCGATCGGAGCCAACGCTCGCGGGCGAGACGATTCAGCGGGTGCATCGGTGCGCCGGGTCGCCGATGTTCGGCGACCAGTTCGATCGCTCGCACGAGCGCATCGCGCCGAGGAAGTTGGCCGTGCACCAGCGCCTGGAGTTCGCGATCGGCCTGGCCGACGCCGACCTCGAGCTCTGCGACGCCATCGAGGTTGCGAGTGACCCTGGCGACTTCGAGCCCGGCGAATTCGGCGACGAGTCGGCCGTGATCGTCGACGACGACCGCGCCGGCCTCTTCCATGACCGCACCGAAGGCGAGCTCATCGGCCGGGAGTTCTGGCGGCAACGGGAGGGGCGACGGCGACGCTGGCGACGCCGTCGTACCATCGACCGCCAACACGGACGGACCGTCATCGAAGGCGGCGGCACGTCGAGCGAGGTCGCCGCTGATCTCGGCATCGGCCAACACCGTCACCGATGTAACGCCAGCCCGCTCAGCCCAGGTGATCGCCGGACCGATCGACCGAGCCGGGTCGCGCTCGTGGGCGAGCAGGAATCCCTCGCCGGAACCAGCCGTCTCGCCAGAAACAGCCGCGTCCTCAGAAACAGCCGCGTCCTCAGAAACAACAATGCCCCCGGCGGTACCGGGAGCATCGTGCAGTTCGATCTCGTGCCCGGTCGTCGACCGGACGAGCCCCCGAAGCTTCGCCTCGAGGAGGTTGCGAGCGGTCAGCTCTCGACTCAGCTCTCGTCAGCCGACGCGTCGGTCGACTCGGTGCTTGCCTCGGTGCTGGCTTCTGCCTCGGGCGCATCCTGGCCCTTGCGGCGACGACCGAAGCGGCGCTCGAAGCGCTCGACGCGACCGGCGGTGTCGACGATGCGCATCGTGCCGGTGAAGAAGGGATGGCTCGCAGCCGAGATCTCCACCTTGTAGAGCGGGTAGGTGTTGCCATCTTCCCACTCGATGGTCTCGTCTGTCTCGACCGTTGAACGGGTCATGAACGAGACTTCGGCCGACTGGTCGAGGAAGACGACGGGTCGGTAGTTGGGGTGAATGTCCGGCTTCATAGCGGTCCTAGTCTGGCGGGATCGGCGTCGAGCCGAAACCTCTGGGTGGTATTTCACGGGGTGCCCACTTTGGGCGCCCCGTCGAGTGCGTGTTGATCAGCTTCGACTAGCTCTTGGCGATCTCGGCGAGGAAGGCCTCGTTGGTCTTGAAGTTCTTGAGACGGTCGTTCAGCAGTTCCATCCCGGCGGCGGCCGAGCCTTCACCGTTGTCGGCCATGCCGGAGAGCACACGGCGGAGCTTGAGGCCCTGGTTCTTCTCGATCGTCGACTGAATGAGTTCGTCGTGGCGGGTCGAGCTGCCATCGATGTCGATGGCGGGGAAGATGCGCTTCTCCGCAAGGCGACGGTCGAGCCGGAGCTCCATGTTTCCGGTGCCCTTGAACTCCTCGAAGATCACCTCGTCCATCCGCGAACCGGTCTCGACCAGTGCGGTGGCCAGGATCGTGAGCGAACCGCTCTCTTCGAGGTTGCGGGCCGCACCCAAGAAGCGCTTTGGCGGATAGATGGCGGCGGTGTCGAGGCCACCGGACATGAGGCGGCCCGAGGCGGGGCCCGCCATGTTGTAGGCCCTGGTGAGGCGGGTGATGCCGTCGAGGATGATCACGACGTCCTCGCCGGTCTCGACCATGCGCTTGGCGCGCTCGATGGTGAGCTCGGCCAGTGCGCAGTGTTCTTCGGGCGGTCGGTCGAAGGTGGATGCCGCGACCTCGCCGTGCTCGAGCGAGCGGCGCATGTCGGTGACTTCTTCCGGGCGCTCGTCGATCAGCAACACCACGAGATGCACCTCGGGGTTGTTCTTCTCGATCGACTTTGCGATCTGCTTCATGATCGTGGTCTTGCCGGCCTTTGGCGGCGACACGATGAGGCCGCGCTGGCCCTTGCCGATCGGCGAAACGAGATCGACGATCCGGGGGGTCATCTGGAGCGGTTCGCGGGTCAACTCGAGGCGAAGACGCTCGTCGGGGAACAGCGGCGTGAGTTCGTCGAAGTGCGGACGGTTGCGAGCCTCTTCGGCCGAGACACCATTGATGGTCTCGATCGTGTCCATCGCCGGGTTCTTCTCATTGCGGGTGGCCGGACGGGCTGTGCCGACGACGAGATCGCCGCGACGGAGGCCGAACTGGCGCACCATCTTCACCGAGACGTAGACGTCGTCCTTCGACTGCATCCAACCGGCGACCCGGAGGAAGCCGTAACCATCGTCTCGCAGGTCGAGGAAGCCTTCGACCGGATTGGCCTCGAGCTGACCGGGGCCCTCGTCGTCACGATCGCGGCTGCGGCCACGGCGGCGGCGGCGGCGATTGCCCGGTTCGATGTCGTCGTCGCCATCGCCCCGGTTCTGGTCGTTTTGGTTGCCCTGATTGCCCTGATTGCCCTGGTTCTTGCCCTGGCCACCCTGGTTCTTGTTCTGGTTGGGCTTGTTGTCCTGGTCGCCCTTGTTGGAGCCGCCGTTGTTGTTCCCAGCGGCGCTGTTGGCGGTGTTGCCTTCTTCGAGCTCGAGCTCCCACTCGGCCGGCGGCTCGGCGTTGTTGCGTCCACGGCGATTACGGCCTCGCCCGCCCCGCTCGTTGCGGCTCTGGCGTTGTCCCTGGTTCTGGCCTTGTTGCTGGCCACCGGATCCACGCCGTCCATCGTTGCTCGACGATTCGTTGTCTGATGAGTCGTCGCCCGCCGCCTCACCGCTGGCTGCATCGTTCGACGAGGCGTCGGCTTCGTCAGCCTCGGCATCGTCGCTGCCAGCATCGGCGTCGTCGTCGTGATGGCGGTCGCTGGCGGCATCGTCACCGGCAGCATCGTCACCAGCAGCATCGTCACCAGCAGCGTCGTCGCCGGCTGTGTCGACAGCGGCTGCATCGTCGTGGGCGATCGCATCCGTGGCCTCGGCCGCATCGGGAGCTTCGGCGGGTTGCTCGGCGACTGCGCCGGAGAGCACCAGGATCTGATCGATCAGATCAGCCTTCTTCGCTCGGCTGGTGGCCTTGCCACCCAGTGCTTCGACGATGGTCTGCAGCTCGCTCTTGTCCTTCTTCTGAAGGTCAGCAGCCGCAACGATGGCCTGGTCGCTCAACGAAAAATCTCCCGGTTGGTCGGCCGTCGATCGGCCGATCGGATCGGAGCAGAGGTGCTCCGTGGGGCGGCGTCCGAGGCTGATGACAATCAGAGACTCTCGAAACGCCAACCCCGAGGTTAGCAGCGGCGCTACCAGAACCCCTCTCGGGAGCTGGCAGCAGGGGGTTCCGCACCAGGTTCGATGGAACGGACCGGGTCGGGCGAAAGATCTCGCTCAACCTCACAGGCAAGCGAATCCGTCGCTCCCACGACCACAGATTGGCGATCCGTCGACAGCGGTGAGAACGACGAAGGCCACATCCTGAGCTCCGGGTTCGCCTGACTCCTCGTCCCAGACGATCTCGACCTGGATCTCGAGGCGCCAGCCCTTGACCGAATCGTCGCCGATGTCGAGCACGTCGATGGTGGCAACGCCGACACCGTCGTCGAAGTTGAGAGCCGGTGCGGCGAACTCGATCCGTGACTGGGGCTCGGTCGTTCCGAACGCCTCGGCGACGGCCAGCGCCGCGGACTCGGTGTCCTCGAACATGAGGATCTGCAGGTACTCGGCCGCAGCATCGAACAGATCTCGCTCAGCGGCGAGCGTGCCCAGATAGCGCTGATTGGCCCAGGCCTCGTCACCACCGACGGAGACCTTCCACCACACCCCGGTCGGCGCGGCCCAGGCCTCGCCGAGGGCGTACATGTCGAGATCGGCGTGGAGCGGTGCGTGGGACTCGACGATCTGGGCGTTCGGGCTCGGAGCGATGCGGAAGTTCAGCACGTCGTCGTAGGCGACACCGACGACGACGAGCGGTGTTCCGAACGCCGGCCCGTAGTCGAGCGCCTCGCCCGGAACCTGGTTCGGGGCGAGGTCGGTCGCCGCACCGGCCGACGGGTTCGGTGTCGTGTCGGGCGTGGTGGGAGCTGGAGCGATGTCGGTGGGTCCGGCGTGGTCGACATCGGCGCCCGGCTCCTCGTCGACGGGAGCGCCGCTCGCCTGGGTGGTCTGGGTGGTTTGGGTGACGGCGGCCGCATCGGCGCTTGGGTTGGCAGGCGCCGAAGAGGCCGACCGAGCG
>CALLIQ010000568.1 GCA_938008925.1 uncultured Acidimicrobiales bacterium | reverse complement strand
GGCGGGCCGAGCGGCCTGCTCAAGAACTCGATCGACTGGGCAACCCGGGCGGAGATGACCGTCTTCGCCGGCAAGCCGATCGGCCTGCTCTGCGCCACTCCGGGCAGCAAGGGTGGCATGGTGGGCATCGGCGTGATGACCTCGATCTTCACCCACATGATGCTCGACCTGCACGGTGAGCCGTTCAGTCTAGCCAAGGCCTACGAGGCGCTCGAAGACGGCGCCCTGAACGCCACCGAGTCCGCCCGTCTCGGCGCCTGGCTCGCCGACGTGCTCGCGCCGCTCACCACCGACTGATCGGCCTCACCGACCGGTTCTGCTCGGTCCCGCTGTCGCCTGCCTAGGGCTGGTCGATCGGGACGGACCAGCCGAGCGGTTCTTCCAGCTGCAGGCCACACCGAGACCCGTCCGCTGGAAGCGTGCCGTCGAAGAAGTAGCGCTCGACATGGCCGGTCACGCACTCGTCGCCGGAGCTCACAACCGTGTGTCCGCCCCCGTCGAAGGTGAGCAGCGCGCTCTCGTCGAGAAGCTGATCGAGTTCGACCGCCCACTCGTAGGGCGTGGCCGCGTCGCCGGTGCTGCCGATCACCATGAGTGGCGGAGCACCGGTCGTGTCGATCGGAGGGAGCCCGTCGATCGCTCCCGGGAATCGATGGCAATACGCCACATCGGCACCGACGCCAGCCGTGAGCGGGGCCGCCTCGACGAGTTCGCCGAACAAGCGAACGGCGTCATCGTCGTTCGTGACCCCCTCGCCATCGGCGCAGATCACCGACCAGAAGACGCCAACGTCGAAGCCCTGTGACAGGAGCTCGTTGAAGTTCGCGATCGGCTCGGGGTCACCGGCGTCGAGGGCGGCCAGCCAATCGGACGCCAGATCACCGATGCGTTCGGGATCGAAGTATGCGGTGCCGACGGCGAAGGAACCGAGATCGATCGGACCGAACGCTTCACCGTCGTCGAGCGGCAGAGGCTGGGCCTCGAGTTCGATCTGCAGACGCTCGATCGTCTCGAGAAGACCTTCGTCGCGTTGCTGGCACGCCGACACGTTGTCGCACCCCGCGTCGAGCCGCTCGATCGCCTCTTCGAACCGGACGTAGCGGAGGTTCTCCGAACCGGCGACGGCGAGGCGATTCGGCGGCACCGCGCCGTCGAGCACCATGGCCCCGACCGTGTCCGGGAACAGCGAGGCGTACACCCACCCGATCTGGCTTCCGTAGCTGAACCCGATGAGGTTGAGCTGATCCTCACCGATCATGCGGCGGAGCTGGTCGAGGTCGCGGGCGACGGCCGCTGTTCCGATGTGGTCGACCAAGGGCGAGTCGTCGACACAGTCCATGACCGTGTCCCACACCTGGATCGCAACGGCCACTTCGTCGTCGAACCCGTTGGATCCATCGGGCCGCTGGTTGGGCTCGTCGGGCGTGAGTCCGAAGCAATCGATCGACGCGCTTCCTCCGACGCCGCGAACGTCCCACAAGACCGCATCGAACCGCTCCCCCAGCGATCCGGGGAGCCGGTAGTCCTGGATGCGGCCGACGCCTTCGCCGCCGGGGCCGCCGAAGTTGACGAAGATCGTGCCGAGCCGCTCCGACTCGTCGCCCGATGCCGGCTGGCGGGCGATGGCGATGGGTGTGGTCGGTCCGTCCGGGTTGGCGTAATCGAGCGGCACTTCGACCGTGGCGCACTCGGCGCTTCCGCAGGATTGCCACGCTGGGGCGGGCAGCGGTCCGCCGTCGTCACCGGCCAACCAACCGGGGCTCGCGACGCCATCGGTTGGCGCCGCGACCTCGTCTTGCTCAGCAACCCCATCTTGTTCCGCCGATGGGGCCCCCTGGTTGCCGGAACCACTCGCATCCTCAGCGATCACCGGTGACTGCTCGGGTGGCCCCGATCGCAGAGTCGTGCCCGGCTGCGCTTGCGACGCGGCGTTCGACGATGCCGCCGAATCCTGGTCGTCCTGACTCGTGCCAGCGCAGGCCGCCGCGACCAGCGAGGCGGAGACGAGCGCCGCCGCGATCCGGGCGGGACCGTTGACGGCGCGGTGGCGGGCGATCCAAAGCCGGGCGATCCAAAGCACTGCGGCAGTATCGCCGATGCTGTCGCCGCCGAGCTGGCACGACCGACCGCCCACACCGGCCCGTCATGGTCCATGTATCTTCACTGTCGATGATGCTTGTGGTGAAGCAGGCGAGCCAGCAGCGCTTGGTGTGCTGGCTCGGCGGGGAGCTGTCGGATGACTCAGGTCTCGGCGAGGCGACGCCGTTCGTCGCGCACATCACCGCAACACCGGTCGACCCCGCCACGGGCCCGGTCCGCCAATCCGAGCTCGAGCTGACCCGCTATGACGATGGAAGCGATCGGACCTTCCTCCACGGACACGTCGAGCTCGGCACGACCGACGAACCGCTTGTCGCCGGCGCGCGGTACGAACTCCGAGCGACCGGACCTGGGCTGGACGACGACGACCCGCTCCTCACCGCCATCGCTTCACCGCTCCCACAGAACCTCGAACAACCCCTCACGATCTTCACGGCCTCGTGCTACGACGCCGCGAGCGACGACCGGGGCTTGATCAGCGAGGCATATCGAAAGGCGTTCCCCACCGAGCCACCGACCATCTCACTCCTGTGCGGTGACCAGGTCTACCTCGACTCGCCATGGAAGAGCTTCCGAGACGTCGCCGGCACGAAGCCGCGCGTGCACTATCTCGACAAGTACCAGGCCTCATGGGGTTGCGACCCGGAGGCGAGGGCGGGACTGCGCGAGATCTTGCAGACGGGGCCGAACTGGTTCCTTCCGGACGATCACGAGTTCTGGAACAACTTCCCGCACGCCACGCCTCTCGCTCTCTACAGCCTCACCAATTGGCGTCACATCCTGCGCGCCAGAGGCCGGCGGTTTCTGTCGCAGGCGAAGCGCTTCCGTCTCTCGACCAGACTCTCCGACCGAGCGGCCACCAAGCTCGACGAATGGGAACGCCAGCTCTACGAGCCGACCGACCCGTGCGAATGGGACGCCTGGGGTCGGGCCGCATACGAGCTGTATCACTCGTTCCAGACGCCGGCGACCGATCTCGCTCTCTCCGGCGGCGGGACCGATCCGGATCAGTCGGCGGCGCCGCCGCTCGCCCCCATCGTCCAGACCTTCATCAGCGGCCCGGTGCACGGCGCACTGCTCGACACGAGGACGAAGCGCACGCGTTCGGGACAGACGAGGACGAGGCCGGACGGCTCGACGATGGCCGGCCAGTTCATCCCCGAAGACGACCTGGCGATGGTGATCGAAGCGGCTGGTGCGGACGAGGCCGACATCTTCGTACTCGTGCTCGCCCAGCCACTGTTCACCCAACCGACCGACTACGTGACGGTCAAGGGGCGGATCAAGGCGTCGCTCGACTTCGACCGCAACATGGAAGACTTCGAGCTGCAGTACCGAACGTTCTGGAACGATTTCGTGGCGGCGCGCGCAGGACGGCCAACGATCGCTGTGGGCGGCGACGTCCACGACAGTCGAGTCTCGGTGGCGGAGCGGATCAACACCATCGAGATCGTGGCATCGCCCATGGCCCTCGTCGGCTCACTGGCGTCGTGGAAGCACGCAGCGGAGCGCGTCCTGCACTGGCGCGATCACTTCCTGACGAGCATCGGTCGCCCGCCACCATCGGACGGCGCGAGGCCCGGCAAGGTGCACCACCTCACCCATCTGTTGGTCGACGATGCGGGCCGCCCGTTCGATCTCGAGTGCCGCCAGCTCATCGCCCACGAACACGACGGGTTCGGCACGATTCGAATCGAGCGCACAGCCGACCAAGCGGGCTACGACGTCGAGATGCGACTGATTCCCCGAGACCCAGACCTCGAGGGCGACGCCACGACGTTCGGCTTCCGCCGGTCCGACGTCGGGTGGACCACCAGCGTGCTCAGCTGAGGTCGGCGGGTCAGTTCAGCGTGCCGGTCTTGGTGCGGAACTCGTCCGATTGGCTGAAGAAGAGCATCAACCAGCCGCGCGTGCGGTTCCCGCTGTCGAGCTCTCCGAGCCAGAAGTCGAAGCCCGTCGCCTCCGGCTCACGCTCGAGGATGTTCGTGTAGATCAGGCCGACGAACTGGCTGTTCGTCAGCGAGCCGTAGGTGCTCGTGAATTCCGTACTGATGGCGAAGAACTCAGAGATGTCGTTGAGATCTCGGGCACCCGAGTCGAACTCGCTCAGCCAGTAACCGAAGCCGTCCTGGTCCGGGTAGCGCAGGAAGTAGGAGCAGTAGAGCCGGTAGACCGAGGCGTTCGTCTCGTCGGAGGTTCCAAAGGCGGGGTTCACCGGCGCCTGACGACAGTTGTCGTAGGTCGGTGCGGCACCGCTGTTGAGGGAGGTGAGCCCTCGTTGGGTCGGCGAGGACGAGCCGCCGGATCCGGATGCGGCGACGCCGAGCGTGTAGTCGCCAGCGACCAGATGGACCGGGATCACGAGGGACCGCTCGGTGGCAGCGTGGGTCGAGCTCGACACCACACCAGCGTCGTTCGAGATCGTGGCGATCCACTCGACCGCCGGCGGTCCAGCCGTCGAGGTCGATGGCGACACCGTCACCTCGACGGAACCGGGAACCACCGAGGAGTCGGTCACCGACGGAGCGATCGGTGCGGTCTCGACCGTCCACCCGATGCCTTCCATCAGCCCGAGCACGATGCCATCGACGCCCGAGACGGTCTCGCCGTTGAACAGGGTCGGCGTCATGAGAGCGCCGGCGGCTCCGCTGAAGCCGGAGTAGGTGTTCTCGTCGAGGTGCGACATCGAAGAGCCGGACTGGTAGCTCCCCGTCGGGTCGTAGATCCGCTCCCAGGTGCCGTCGAGGTTGAGGAACCACTGCTTACCGGTCTGAACGGCCGGGCTCGTCGTGCTGGAGACGGGGCTGGTCGGTCCGGTCGACGTCGACGTGGCCGTGTCGCGGTAGACGCGCTCATCGAGTGCTGAGAAGAAGTCGCCGGGCGACGACGAGGGATCGAGGTCGCTCGACACGCCGAGGCCATGCCCGATCTCGTGGAGCAGGGTGGCCCACAGCGAGTACTGCGAGCTCGGGATCGAGCCGGAAAGGCTCGTGCTCCAGTTCTGGTCGGCGTTGACGTAGACGATGATGTCGGGCGTCGTGGGGAACTGATCGCCGCCCTCGTTCGCATTTCGCAGCGCGGTCGGAATCGCGTAGCGGGCGCCGCTCGGGCCTTCGAGCACGCTGTAGTGCGACGCTCCCGCAAGCGCTCCGGATCCGAGCGACTGGTAGTGGACCTGGACGTGGATGCCGCCGCTGTTGAAGTCGACGGCGTTTGCCCACTCCTCCATCACGTCGGTGAAGACGGCGGCGTGACCAGCCGGCACCGAGGTCATGTACTCGATCGTGTAGTCGCCGCCGGCCGAGGAGAAGTCGATGTCGCCGGCCGGACCGTCGATCAGCGACGCACGAATGCGCGCTTCGGCGTCGATCGCGTCGATTCGGTCCGTCACCTGACGAACGTCTTCCGAGGTCGGATCATCGGTGAAGTCGATGTGCGGTGCTTCCTGCACGGGCTCGTCGCCGGGGTCTCCCGAGACCTGACCTGCGGCATCGACGGGACCGACCTGGGTCGAGGCAGCACCGGCCAATGCCAGCATCAGCAAGATCGCGGGTGCTCCGAAGAGCCGTATGAACCGTCGCACCCGGACTTCATCGACTCGTCAGCGGCCGATCTTGAGCCGCTGGCCGGACGATCAGGAGTCGGCTTGGCGACAGTCGAGCGCTGCGTCGAGCAGATCGGCTGGCGTACCGATCACCTCGAGCGCTCGGATGTAGTTCACGTCGTCGATCGTCGGCGTGTCAGCAAGCTGGCACACGCGTGCGACCTCGCCGTCCCACGCCGATTGCGAGCGAGCCAACACGTCGGCGGTGAACCACGTCTGGAGCAACCGATTGTGCTCCGCGAGGTTGTCTGCCGACGCACTCACCGCGCCCAGTTCTTCCTCGAGGGCCACCACCCGAGCGTCGAGCTCGTCTTCGCGAGTCTCGAGTTCGTCGACCCTCGCCGTGGCTTCGTCGAGCGCTGCCTGCGTGGCGCCGTCGTCGGCCTCCGCAGGGGCGCTGGTGGTGGGCGAACTGGTCGTCGCAGTGGTCGACACCGGACTGGCCGGCTCGCCACCGTCGCCGTCGCCTCCACCCGAGCCACCGACGACGACACCGAGGAGGAACGTGCCGGCGAGTGCGCACGCTGCGCCGACCAAACCGATGGCGACCCAGTTTCGCTGACCGTTGTCGTCACCGGCTGTGGCGGGTGACGTCGTGAAGCCCGCGCCTGACGGATTCGGGCCGGACTCACCCGAAGGAGCGGCGGAGCTGGCCGGCTTCGTGCCGAGCTCCTTTGCTTCGGGCAGCTTCGCGCCGGAGGCCGTTGCCGCAGCTGGCTTCGCGACAGGCGCCTTCTCCTTGAGGGTGGCGCCTGGTGTCGGGTTCGCACCGGCTGACTTGGGACGACGGGCTTGGGTTTGGGTTTGGCCGAGCTTGTCCTGCCCGCTCGACGTCGTGGCGGCTGGAGCCGGCACCCGCCCGGCGGTGGCGGAGCTCCGTTCGGCATGTCGGTTCACGACCGTGGGCGGCGCCGGTGTTGGGGATTTCGGCGCAGACGGAACCGGAGAGGAAGCAGCAGAGGAAACCGGCGCGGAAGAAGACGCGACGGACGGCGGCGCAGGCTTCGCCGGTCGGGCGCTCTTGCCTGCTGGCTCAGCGGCGGATGACCCGGCTGTGTCGGCTTCTCCGAGCGCGGCGCGAAGCGAGGCAGGGCTCGCTGGCAACGAATCGAGCTCCGCCCGTTTGGCGGGCGCTTCGATGGTCGGCCCGGGCGTCTCGACGCTCGGCGTCCGTCGCTCGGCCCGGGCAGGCGGAGGCGCTGGTGCCGGCGTCGGCGCGACCGACGGCACCGAGGCCGCGGCCGGTTGCTGTTCGACCGACTTCTCGACCGACGACTTCGCGACAGACGGCTGTTCCGCGGACGGCTTTCGCACCGGTGGCTGTCCCACCGACGGCTTGTCGACCGACGGATTGTCGACCGACGGCTGTTCCACCGATTGTGAGGCCGAGTCGGTCGTCACGCTGTTCGTTTGCGAGTCGTTCGCCGCTGGACGCTCTGCGCCGGTCCATGTCGTTCCGTTCCAGAACCGTTCGACGGCGCGACCATCGGACGCGGCGTACCAGCCGGGAAAGACGGGTTCGGAATCGGATGGGGCGGGCATTGCGGGCGAGGCTATTGCCAGCCGGGTCCGCCAAACCAAGGACCGAGCAAGATTCCCCGTCGTGTGGCCGACTCGAAACGAGCGGCCACGGTCGGTCAGGCGATGTAGCCCGAGCGGTCGAGATCCAGCGCTGCGTCGACCGATGCGAGGGCGCCGATCACCAACTCGACGAGGTCGTCGTCGATGGGCCCGAGGGCTCGCACGTCACCGAGCACGTCGGCGATCAATCGCCTTGTCTGTGCGGTTTCCGCTCGTTCCATCGCATCCTCGAGCCACTCGAAAACCGGGGCCGCCGGGCGACTGTCCGCTCCGAAGACGCCGTCGTCTGCGGGTTGGAATCGGCTGAGCAGCGTGACCGTGTCGATCGAAGACAACGAGGTGGTGCGAAGCGGCATAGGTCTGTATCGGCATGGGCCGTTCGACTCATGAGCGCTCCACCCGATTTTCTCATGAGCGCTCCACCCGATTTTCGGGAGATTTCTTCGCTGCGTTGGAACGAGCGCCGAGCAGGTCAGCGCCGATGGCCGGCCCACGCCAGAAACGCTTCTCGCTCCCATGTGTTCACCACGAGGTCGCGCGGCGCCCAGCCGCGCTGCGCGGTGAGCACGCCGTACTCCATCCGCCCCAGCTCGGAGGTGTGGTGGCTGTCGGTGTTGATCACCAGCTTCACTCCCCGGTCGACCGCCCGGCGAACCACCGACGATGCGGCGTCGAGGCGTTGCAGCGCGCCATTGACCTCGAGCGCCACGTCGAAGTGGTGGAGCGCCTCCAACACGATGTCCGTTTCGATCTCGATGCCGGGACGGCGACCGATGTACCGCCCGGTGAGATGCCCGATGGAGTTGACGGTCGGGTCGGCGATCGCTGCGACCAATCGTTTGGTCTGATCCTTGGCCGAAGCATCGAACGACGAATGCACCGAGGCCACGGTGTAGTCGAAGAGCGCCCGAAAATCGGCGTCGTAGTCGAGGCCGCCCTTCGGACCGATGTTGAGCTCACAGCCGTAGAGGATCGTCATGTCCGGGTACTCCGGTTGCAGCGCCCGGATCGCCTCCCGGTGCTCGAGCATCTCCTCGGCGGTCGAGCCGTTGATGGCGAGATCCTCGCCGTGGTCGGTGATGGCGAGGTACTCGTACCCCTTCCCGGCGGCTTCGGCGACCATGTCGGCCAACGAGGATCGGCCATCGCCGGAGCGGTCCGTGTGGTAGTGCAGATCGCCGCGGATGTGTGAGAGCTCGACGAGCTCGGGAAGATCCCCGTCCGCTGCTGCCTCGACCTCTCCGGTCGCCTCGCGCATCGGTGGAACGACGTAGGCCATGTCGAGCGCTTCGTAGATTGACGTCTCGGTCTCACTGGCGATGACCTCACCAGCGTCACCGTTCTCGTCGAGGGCGAAGAGCCCGTACTCGTTGAGGAGTGCGCCCCGATCGATGGCACGTTGACGCAACGCGATGTTGTGCGCCTTCGACCCGGTGAAATACATCGTCGCCGCCCCGAACTGATCGGGAGCGACGACGCGAACATCGACCTGGAGTCCGGTCTTGGTCAGGAACGACGTCTTCGTTTCCCCTGACACGACGATGTCGACAGCCTCGCGATGCGAGCGAACGACGTCCATGACGGCGGCGGCCGCTCCGTCGTCGACCGCAGCGACGGTGATGTCGATGTCGCCGATGGTTTCCGAGAAGCGACGGAGACTCCCGCAGTGCGTGGCCTCGACCACACCATCGAGCGAGCGGAGATCCTCGACGAGACGCAGGGCGAGCGGAAGGGCGTCAGCGATCGGGGTTCGCCGGTCCTTGCCCGACAGCCCGAGTCGCTCGATCGCCTTTGCCATCTTCGCCTCGCTGGTCGCCCCCATGCCCGGCAGCGTGCGGAGCTGCTCGTTGGCGATCGCCTCCTTGAGCGCATCGACGTCGTGCACATCGAGCTCATCGCGAACCAGGCGGAGCGTCTTCGGGCCCATGCCAGGGATCCGACTGAGCTCGACCACCGAAGGCGGGAACCGCTCGCGCAGCTCCTCGAGCTTGTCGACCGTTCCCGTGTCGACGAACTGACGGATCTTCGCCGCCGTCGCCTTGCCGATGCCCTTGATCTTCGTCAGGTCGGTGGCCGAGAGATCGGCCGGGTTGCGACCGTCACCTTCGAGCGCTTGCTTCGCGTTCTCATACGCCCGGACCTTGAACGACTGCGGGCTCTCTTCCTTCAGTGTGGTGAGCAGCGCCAGCTCGTCGAGCATCGCTGACACATCTCGCCGGTCGACCTGACGCTCATCGACTTCGCGCCGGTCGGCGGGTCGATCCCCGCCGTGATCGCACACGTCAGCTCGACCGACGGGTGCGGGCCTTCGTCGCCAAGCGATAGGCGGCGGCGACCGCCAGAGCGATCTCACCAGCGGAGACCGAGGACCCCGCGGAACTGGTGGGAGCGCCGAATTTCTTGGCCATGTCGTCGCTGATCAGGCCACGCCGGTTGGCGAAGCGCAACGCGGTACCGCCGACGATGGCGACGTCGCCGAGCCGCCCGAGGAGCGGGAACCGACGGGTGAACGTACGTCGAATGAAGCCCATGGCCGCGACCCTACCGCGACGATGGCGACGCCGACCGGGCGCTACGCACGGCTCGGCGGGGCGGCTACGGTCTTGGCGATGCAGGTTGCCGTGGTCGTTCTCGCCGTGATCGCTGTCATCGCAGCGATCCTGTGGCTCAGCGCGCTTCGTCGACTCCGTTCGCTCACCAGCGAGCACGACTCGACCCTCGGGCAGCTCACCGCCACCAGGACCGAGCTGGCGGACAACCGGCGTACACACGACGAGGCGGTGCGGGGCTACGAAGCCGAGGCGACCGCGTCGACCAGAAAGCTCGAAGAGACCGCCTCCGATCTCGGCGATGCCCGCAACCGTGTCGCAGAGATCGAGGTCGAGCTGGCATCGGCGAACGAGACCATCCGCGCGAACGAGGTGGCGCTCGACGCGAGCGACAAGGAGCGCGACGACGCCGTCGCCCGAGCGGACGACCTCCACGATCAGGTCGTCGCCCTGATCGACGATCGCGACGCGCTGCGAGAAGAAATGGATCGGGTCAAGGAACAACCCGCCCTCGTGCTCGGTGAACCCGCTGCGAACGGCAGCGACGACATCACCACTCTGTGGCAGCTCGAGCTGGCGCGGAGCGAACGGACGTGGGCTCACAGCGTCGCCGTCAATCCCGAAACCGATGCAAGCCCGTTCGAGACGAGCACCGATCCCGTCCGCACGGCCGTCGAGATCGAAGCCTCTGCGCTGCGCGAAGAGGTCGGCGCCTTCATCACGATCGACTGGCAAGCGGAACCCATCGACGATCCGTCGCGCCGCCAGCTGCTGCTTCGGGTGGCCCAGGAGATCCTGGCGTCCGCATCGCGCGAGCCGGCGCCGTCGACGCTGCGCGTGACCGGCGACGCCGACGTGACGATCGAGCTCTTCGCAACCGACGATGACGACACGACGATGAACGTGATCGTCCCCGCGATCGACCACGACCTGGTCGACGTCACGAGCGCTCACGGACTGTCGATCACCGTCAAAGCGTCGTGAATGGCCAGGCGCCATGAACGGTGCGGAGTGGCGGCGCCGGATGGAGGCGCTGCTCGGCGTCCCGGCGACCGACGGGAACCACATCGACGTGCTCCGCAACGGCGATGAGATCTTCGATGCCATGTTGGAGGCGATCGGGTCGGCGTCGTACTCCATCGACTTCCTGACCTTCGTCTTCTGGAAGGGCCCGATCACCGACCGTTTCACCGATGCGCTCGCCGAGCGCGCTCGCAGCGGCGTGCGCGTGCGCGTCTTGCTCGACACCCTCGGATCGCGCCACATCCTCAGCAGCCAGGTCGATGCCATGCGGGCGGCCGGTTGCGACCTGCGCTGGTTCCGGCCGGTCGATTCACCGCTGAGCAGGGCGAACCACCGGACCCACCGCAAGGTGCTCGTCTGCGACGAGACCATCGCCTTCACCGGCGGCGTCGGGATCGCCGAAGAGTGGACGGGCACGGCCTCCTCCCCCGACGAGTGGCGCGACACCCACTTTCGAGTCCGCGGTCCAGCGGTCGACGGCCTCCGGGGTGCGTTCATCGACAATTGGGTCGAAACGGGTCCGCTCGAGATCGACGAGATGTTCGATCGATTCCCCGCTCATGTCGCCGACGGCCCGTCGACCGTGCAGGTGATCGCCGGCGCCGCCGAAGCGGGCGGCAACGACATCGCCACGATGCTCGAGGTGCTCATCGGCCTGGCCGACGAACGCCTCCGGATCACCACCGCGTACTTCAATCCCGACGATGAACTGTCCGCTCGCCTCATCGACGCCGCTCACCGCGGGGTGTCGGTCGAGGTGCTCGTCCCCGGCCCGCATGCCGACAAGCGCTTCGTCCAGATCGTCGGCGAGGCTCGCTACGCCGAGCTGCTCGACGAGGGCATCGACATTCGCTCGTACGACCGCACCATGTTGCACGCGAAGATCCTCACCGTCGATGGCACGGTCGCTTCGGTCGGATCAGCCAACCTCAATCAACGTTCGTTCCAGTTCGACGAAGAGGTGAACCTGGTGGTGTTCGACGAAGACGTCGTCCGTCAGCTCGACGCCGACTTCGACGACGATCTCACCAACAGCGAGTTGATCGATCCGACTCGGTGGGCCGAACGTTCCCTCGTTCAGCGAGCAGCCGAACGGGCCGCGTCGGTGGTCTCCGACCTGATCTGATCAGGCGTCGAGGTCGCCCGCGTGGAGGCGATCGGCGTCGATCATCACGATGCCTCCCCGCCGGAGTCGCAAGATGCCCTCGGCTTCGAGATCGCGCAGGGCCGCATTCGTCGTCGGCCGGGTGGTTCCCGCGAGCGCGGCGACCGTTGCCTGGGTGAGCGGGATGTCTTCGCCGAACAGCGTGCTGAGTTCGGAGAGGCGGCGCCGGACCCGCAGCTCCGCCGGGTGATGGCGGGCCTCGAGCAACAGATTGCCCGCCTCGCGCACCCGGGCGTCGAGCATTCGGACCAAGAGGTCGTTGAGCTTGGGGAGCTCGACGCGCAATCGTTCGAACTCCTTCCGGCTCAGCACGCGGGTGACCAGTGGCGTGACGGCGAGCGCGGTTGCGCCCCGTACTTCGTCGGTGATCAGCGCCTGCTCGCCCATGAGGTCACCCGGGCCGCGCAACGCGACCGCGACCCGGTCGCCCTGCAGGGTGACCCGCTCGACCAGCACGTGCCCGCTGTCGATGACGTGGAGCGCGTCGCCGGGGTCCCCTTCGACGAACAGTGAGTCACCTTTCGCCGTGCGACGCGTGGTCATGATTTCGGAGAGGCGAGCCCGAACGTCGTCGTCGAGGGTCTCAACCAGGTGTTCCCACATCGCCGCCGAGCGTAACCGACCGGGCAAAACCCTGGGAAAACACCAGAGAAG
>CALLIQ010000567.1 GCA_938008925.1 uncultured Acidimicrobiales bacterium | reverse complement strand
CTTCGACCGCTGCGATCGCCGAGGCTCCGCAGATCGAGTAGCCGGTGGCGACGAGGAGGCTGAGATCGCGGGACAGCCCGAGGCGTCGACCGATCCACTGCGTGCCGAAGAAGGTCACGCCGACGGTGGCGACGACGACGAGGAGGCCTCGTCCGCCGAGAGCGATCACATCGCCGAGCGAGAGTCGGAGACCGAGTAGCACGATGCCGACCCGCAACACCCGCTTCGCGGCGAAGGTCAGTCCCGGTTGAGTTTGCGGGTTGGCGAGGCGTCGTCTGTCGATGACGAGGTTGCCGATGATGGCGCCGACCAGCACGGCGGCCACCAGTCGCGACAGCGGTCCGACGAGCCAGGCGAGTCCAGCAGCGGCAACCGTCCCGGCCGCCACGACGGCCAGCCCGGGGATGAGGCTGGCGCGCTGTGTGCGGCGGGGGAGGAGGTCGGGATCGGTTCCCGGCCGCTGGATCAATGCCATGACGAAGAGTGTCCTGCCACAACCAGACCCTCGGTAGAGGGCTCTGCTCTCGAACCCCATAGTCTTGGTCTATAGGTGCATATAGGTCACAGCTTGATCTCGTCGAGTCGGTGCCGAAGGAGTCCCGATGGCGCTGTCGCCCACAACCCCAGAACTCGGAGCCCTCGATCTCTTCGTGTCGGTCGTGAAGCTCGGGAGCCTCTCGAAGGCGGCCGAAGCCCACCGGATCGCCCAACCGAGTGCGAGCAGTCGAATCCGGTCGCTCGAACGTCAGCTCGGCCTCACGTTGCTCGAACGGTCACCGACCGGTTCGACGCCGACGGTCGCCGGCGGGCTGGTCGCCGGTTGGGCCGAGGGTGTGTTGCGCTCGGCCGAAGAGCTCAATGCCGGAGTGGCCGCGCTGAAGGCGCGACGTGCTGGTCGGTTGCGGGTCGCAGCGAGCCTGACGATCGCCGAGTACCTGCTCCCGCCATGGCTCGAACAGTTCCTGCGAAACCGCCCGAACGACTCCATCAAGCTCGAGGTGCTGAACAGCTCCACGGTCCTCGACCACCTCGAAGCGGGCTCGGCCGATCTCGGATTCATCGAGTCGCCCGTCCCGACCCCGGCCATGGACGAGCACGTGGTCGCATTCGACCGCCTCGTCACCGTCGTCGGGCGCCAGCACCCGTGGGCCGCGATCGACTCCGTTCCCATCGAGGCCTTGGCGACCACGCCGCTGATCCTTCGAGAGCGCGGGTCGGGCACTCGTGATGCCTTGACCGAAGCCATGGCGGCCCTCGGTCAGGGCGAACCGATGTCGGCACTCGAGTTGGGCTCGACCTCCGCGGTGCGGGCCGCCGTCGTCGCCGGTGGGTCGCCGACCGTGATCTCGCACCGAGCCGTCGAGGCCGACCTCGAAGCCGGGAGCCTCGTCGCCGTCGAGGTGCCGGGGCTCGAGATCGAACGTCGTCTTCGCGCCGTGTGGTTGCGCGGCCGTGAGCTACCGCCGCTCGCCGCCGACTTGCTCGCTCAGCTCCCTGGCCCCCTGTAGGCGGACAGTCGAGGCGGTCCGGTCTCGACGGGGAAGCGCCGGGGTTGACACAAATACGAATGTACGTACAATCGGACTATGGCCTGGATCGTACGACTGCTCCCGATCGTTTCGTGGGCGACGCGCTATGACCGAAGCGACCTTCGCTTCGATGCTGCAGCGGGCCTGACCGTCGGCGCGATGCTCGTGCCCCAAGCGATGGCCTACGCGCTGCTCGCCGGGCTCCCCCCGCAGGTCGGCCTCTACGCCGCGACGATCCCCGTGATCGCCTATGCGTTGTTTGGATCCTCTCGTCAACTGGCCGTCGGGCCGGTCGCGATCGTGTCGCTGCTGACGGCGACGGCGCTCGCACCGCTCGTGGAGCAAGGGGACGGCTACCTGGCGGCGGCCGCCCTCCTGGCCGTGATGGTCGGCGTCGTGCACCTCGTGCTCGGCGCCGGCCGTCTCGGATTCCTGGTCAACTTCCTGTCTCACTCGGTGCTGGTCGGCTTCACGGCGGCGGCCGCGATCATCATCGGCTTCTCCCAGGCGAAGCACCTGTTCGGCATCTCCGTCGATCGGACCGATCACTTCTACGAGACGGTCCTCGCCGTCGTCCGAGGTCTCGACGCAACGCACGCCCCGACCCTCGTCCTCGGGATGGCCGCCCTCGGTGGCCTCTTCGGGCTGAAGCGATGGCTTCCCGGCGCGCCGGCTGCGCTCATCGTGGTCGTCGGCTCGGTGCTCGCCGTCGAGCTCCTCGGGCTCGAGGAGCGGGGTGTCCGCGTCGTCGGCGACATTCCCGACTCGCTGCCGGTGTTCGCCTTTCCCTCCATCGACGGGTCACTCGTCGGGAGCCTCGTCGGCACGGCTCTGGTGATCACGCTCGTCGGGTTCATGGAGTCGATTGCGGTCGCGAAGACCTACGCCCGGCGACACCGCTACGACGTCGACCCGAATGCTGAGCTGGTCGGACTCGGGGCGGCGAACGTCGCCGCCGGCCTCTTCGGCGGCTACCCGGTGACCGGCGGGTTCTCCCGCACGGCCGTGAACGACACGGCGGGCGCCCGCACGCCGCTGGCCTCGCTGATCACGGCAGGCGTCGTGCTCGCAACGATCGCCTTCCTCACGCCGTACCTCTCGTCGCTGCCGAATGCAGCGCTCGGCGCCATCATCATCGTCGCCGTCGTCGGCCTCATCGACGTGGCCGAGATGCGACACATCGCGTCGGTGAAGCGAAGCGACCTGATCGGTCTGTCCATCGCCTTCTTCGCCACGCTCGTGCTCGGGATCGAGCTCGGCATCGCCGTTGCGGTCGTCGCCTCGATGCTCGTCGTCTTCGCTCGGATGTCGATGCCTCACACGGCCAGGCTCGGTCGAGTCGCCGGCACCACGAGCTATCGAAACCTCGATCGCTTTCCCGAGGCGACCACCCTCGACGGGATCGCCGTCGTGCGAATCGATGCCGCCATCTCGTTCGTCAACGCGGTCAACGTCAAGCGCCTGCTGCTCTCGGCGACTGAGTCTGAGGTCGAGTCCGACCCGGCGGTGGACGTGCTCGTGCTCGACGCATCCGGTGTCAACGACCTCGACGCCACCGGGGCCGAGATGGTCAACGACGTCGCCATCGAGCTCGCCGAGCGAGGCGTCGATCTCCATCTCGCCGATGTGAAGGGCCCCGTGCGCGACGTCCTTCGCCGGGCCGGTATCTGGGAGGCCCTCGGAGACCGCATCCATGCATGCACGCACGAGGCCGTCCTCGCCGTGACCGAACACCGGCCGGCCCCGAGCGACCAACGACGCTTCGGTATCGACGAGCGAGGGGTGGATCACCGGGAAGCGGCTGACCAGCACTCCCGCCACCGCCTCGCAACCGCTCACCCGCACACCTCCGCCATTCCCGACACCCCTGACATCCGTGACATTCCCGATTCCCCTGCCAACTCAGAGGAGCTGACCCGCTCATGACCAACACGACCACCGACACGACCACCAACGCGACCACCAACGCGACCATCGACTTGACCGTCCCCTCGGCCGACACGATCAGTCCGGCGGATCTGCAACAGATGATCGACAGCGACCCGACCGTTCGGGTGCTCGACGTCCGAACCGGCGGCGAGTTCGAAACGATGCACATCCCGGGCTCGTACAACGTCCCGC
>CALLIQ010000566.1 GCA_938008925.1 uncultured Acidimicrobiales bacterium | reverse complement strand
CCGACGGCGGAGGAGCGCTCCGAGCGCGAGGAGGTCGGATCGTTCTTCCCTCGGGTGTCGGCCGTGTTGTCGCCGGTCGTCGGTGAGCCAAACGAGAACGGCGTCGTCCGCGTGACCTTCGCCGACGAGTCGGGGTTCCGGGAGAACGACCTCGACAAGATCCCGGTCGCCGAGGAGCTCGTCTGCACCCTCACATCCCTCCCGTCCGTCAACGGGGTGGTCATCGCCGACAGCCTCGGCGAAATCGATCTGCCCGACCGTGAATCCCAACCGATCATCGGTGCGGCGGCCCGAGCAAACTACAACTGCGACCAGGTTCTCGACGAAGTCGAGATCCCGGCGCTCGGCACGACGCCGGTGCAGAACCCCGAGGCCGAAGCAGAGGCCGGCGAGTCGACCCCGACCACCGGCGGTTGATGCACCGTCGGATCGAGATCCCGGCGATCTTCGGCCGACGGTCACTCGGTCGCTCAGTCGCTCAGTCGCTCAGCGTTGCGCCCTGGCCGGGCCGAGCTCGCATCCACCACTCGTCGATTTCGAGCGTCGTTCCCGGCTCAGCGAGCGCCACCAACGAGCCCCCGAACCCGCCGCCGGTGAGACGAGCCCCGTAGATGCCGGGCATGGCGGCGACACGCTGCTGTTGTGCGTCGACGATCGGCGTCGACACTTCGTAGTCCTCGGACAGGCTGCGATGCCCGTCCTCGAGAATCTCGCCAGCGAGCGAGAGATCGCCGCTCGTGAAGGCCTCGATCATCGCATCGACCCTTGCGTTCTCCCGCACGACATGGCGGCCACGCTTGACCATCGTCGGATCGTCGAGCGCGCTGACTTGGTCGAGCGTCGCTTCGCGGAGCGGGCCGATGAGTGCCTCGATGGCTTCACAGGTGGCTCGCCGTTCGTTGTATTCGGAATCGGCGAGCATGCGCGGCTGACCCGAGTGGAACACGAGCACCTCGACGTCGTCTGGCAACGGCACCGGAGCGATGTCGAGCGAGCCGCAGTCGATCCTGAGCGCATGACCCGCCACACCGTTGAGCACGCTGAGCTGGTCCATCAGACCGGAGTTGACTCCGGTAGCCGCGAACTCGATCGACCGGGCGGTCTTGGCGAGTTCGGTCCGGTCCGCGTCGCCGCCGAACAACAGCAGCGCAGCGCACGCGAGGGCGCTGCTCGACGACAAGCCCGTCCCGCCGGCGGGCAACGTGCTCTCGATTTCTCCCTCGAAACCGCGTGCGAGGCCGACCTGTTGTGCTGCCGACGCGAGATAGCGGCCCCAGACCGGCTGGAGGGTCGTGACGTCGCCACCGATCGGCAGTGCGACATCGAGCGGCTCGTCGAACTGCGATGACGAGAGCACGAGGCGTCCGGTGTCGTTGTGTTGGCCGGTGATGGTGATGCCCGAATCGAGCGCCATCGGCAGCACGAGGCCGCCGGTGTAGTCGGTGTGCTCACCGATCAGGTTCACCCGGCCGGGGGCGAAGACGGATGTCATCGAGTGGTCCTGTTCAGGCGAAGAACTGTTGGGCGGTTTCCCACAGCTGCGGGTTGACGTACTTGAGGTCGGCGACGGCGTCGGCGATCGGAACGCGAACGACCCGGTTGGCGACCAGCGCCACCATCTGCCCCCAGGCTTCGTCGTGCACCGCATCGATTGCGGCGACGCCGAACCACGTCGAGAGGACGCGGTCGTGTGGTGTCGGACTTCCGCCGCGCTGCACGTGACCGAGGATCGTGACCCGAGTCTCGAAACCGGTTCGATCCTCGATCTGGCTGGCCACGAGGTTTGCGATGCCGCCCAGTCGAATGTGGCCGTACTCATCGAACTCGTCAGTCGGGATGTCCATCGTCCCCGGCTTGGGCTTTGCCCCCTCGGCGACGACGACGATCGAGGCGTAGCGCCCCTTGTCGTGGCGACGGGCGAGCGAATCGCACACGTCGGCGATGTCGAAGGGCTCCTCGGGAATGAGGGTGAGCGTCGCGCCGCCGGCGATCCCGGCCCACGTGGCGATGTGGCCGACGTGGCGGCCCATCACCTCGACGACCATCACCCGGTTGTGGCTCTCTGCGGTGGTGTGCAGGCGATCGATCGCTTCGGTGGCGATCGCGACGGCGGTGTCGAACCCGAAGGTCTTCTCGGTGATGCCGATGTCGTTGTCGATCGTCTTCGGAACGCCGACGATCGGTAGACCGGCCCGGAAGAGCTCAGCGGAGCACGAGAGCGTTCCCTCGCCGCCGATCGCGACGATGGCATCGAGCTGATTGGCCTCGATGGTGGCCTTCACCCGATCCACGCCATCCGCATCCATGTAGGGGTTGATCCGGCTCGTCCCGAGGACGGTTCCACCGCGCGGCAGCGTCCCTCGCATCGCCTGGATGTCGAGCTCGACGAAGTCGTTGTCCATCACCCCGCGCCACCCGTCCATGAAACCGAGCAGGGTGTCGCCGTACTCGCGCTCGCCCTTTCGAACGATCGCGCGAATCACCGCGTTGAGACCCGGACAGTCGCCGCCGCCGGTGAGCACTCCAACCCGCATGTGTTTCTCCCGAGTCTGCAGCTGGGCCACTCGTCTGGCCAAGCGCGATCCAACACTCTAGAAGTCTGATCCGTGCTTCAATGCGAGGCCGAAGACAAGCTCGATTTCCCGAGGAGACCCCGTGCCGACCGTCATTGCCCTGGATGCTGGAACCACCGGAGTGCGGGCGCTCGCGATTGGTGAAGACAGCACCATCAAGGGCTTCGCCTACCGCGAGTTCACCCAGTTCTTTCCCCAACCCGGATGGGTCGAACACGATGCTGAAGAGATCTGGACGTCGATTCAGGCCGTCATCGCCGAGTTGGTGCCGACCCTCGACGAACCGGTGTCTGCGATCGGCATCACCGACCAGCGCGAAACCGTCGTGGCGTGGGACCGCCGAACCGGCATGCCCCGTCACCGAGCGATCGTGTGGCAAGACCGTCGGACCGCTGCTCGTTGCGAGCGATTGATCGAAGCCGGCCATCTCCCGATGGTTCGGGAGCGAACGGGCCTCGGCCTCGACCCCTACTTCTCGGGGACGAAGTTCGCGTGGCTGCTCGACGAGGGCGGCGTCGAAGCCGACGAGCATCTGGCGCTCGGCACGATCGATGCGTGGCTCATCTGGAAACTCACCAACGGTGAGTCGTTCGTGACCGAGCCGTCGAACGCATGCCGGACCCTGTTGTTCGACATTCGCTCGCTCGACTGGTCGAGTGAGCTCTGCGACATGCTCGGCGTGCCGATCGAGGCGCTTCCCGAGGTGCGGCCGAGCAGCGGCCGCTTCGGGGTCACGACCGACACGACGGCCCTCGGAGCCGGCATCCCCATCAGCGGCGTTGCCGGTGACCAGCAGGCGGCGCTGTTCGGTCAGGCGTGCTTCGAACCGGGCATGACCAAGAACACCTACGGCACCGGCAGCTTCCTGTTGATGAACGTCGGCGAGGAGGTGCCCGATCCGGTCGAGGGGCTCCTCACCACGGTCGGGTGGACCCTCGGCGAGGGCCAGCCGGCGACGTACGCCTACGAAGGGTCGATCTTCGTCACCGGCGCCGCAATCCAGTGGCTTCGCGACGGCCTCGGCATCATCGACGAGGCGGCCGAGATCGGTCCATTGGCCGCGAGCGTCGAGTCGAGCGGCGACGTTTGTCTCGTCCCTGCGTTCGCCGGCCTGGGCAGCCCCTTCTGGGACCCGTACGCCAGGGGGACGATCGTCGGCATCACTCGGGGAACCGGCCGTGCCGAAATCGCACGGGCCACCGTCGAGTCGATGGCCTACCAGGTGCGCGGTGTCGTCGATGCCATGGCCGAGGGTTCCGGACTCGAGCTCGCTGAGCTGAGAGTCGACGGTGGCGCTTCGGTCATGGACCTGCTCTTGCAGCTCCAGGCCGATCAGCTCGGCGTTCCTGTCACCCGACCGATCATGCAGGAGACGACCGCCCTCGGAGCGGCCTACCTCGCCGGTCTGGCCGAGGGGGTGTGGAGCTCGCTCGACGACATCACCGCGGCATGGGCTGTCGACGTGAAAATCGAGCCGACCCCGGATCGTTCCGAGGCGGACGCCCTCTACGCCCGCTGGTTGGAGGCTGTCGAGCGCAGCCGAGGTTGGGCGAAGGAGTAGCCGCTTCTCCCCCGCCCCGGCCGTTTCTTGACCGTGCGGTCAAGAAATTCCTACCCTGGGCTCGACATGTCGTCTGATGCACCGGCCGCTCGAGCAGCGAGTGGCGACAAGCGCCAACTCACCGCGAGGGGCAAAGACCGCCGCGACGCACTCCTCCGGGACGCGACGATGCGTTTCGCCGACAATGGCTTCCACCCGACGTCGGTGTCAGACATCGTTGACGGCGTCGGCGTCGGCAAGGGCGTCTTCTACTGGTACTTCCCGTCGAAGGACGAGCTCCTCCTGGAGATCCTCCGCGAGGCGCTCACCGACCTCCGACGTTTTCAGCGAAAGCAGATGGATGCGGCCGACGACCCGATCGGCCAGCTCGAGCAAGGCATCCGCGCATCGCTGCGGTGGTCGGTCGACCACCCCGAGGTCTTGCGGTTGGTCATGTTCGGCTGGACCGAAGAGCCGTTCGCGAAGGCGCTTCGCCGGGGCCGCCGAATCGTCATCGACGACACCACGAAGCTCGTGAATCAAGCGATCGAACAAGGCGCGATCAGCGATGGCGATGCCACGATGCTCGCGACTGCGATCATCGGTGTGACCGACGAGCTCGGACGGCACCGAGCGTTCCGTTCACGCACGGCGAAGCCAGGTTCGGAGGCGAGCTTCGACGAGTTCACCGAGACCGCGGTCCGCTTCTGCCTTCGCGGCATCGTCGGGTAGATCATCGCCCTCGAGACCTGAGAGGCCTGAGAGCCCTGAGAGAACTCAGGGACCGACGAACAGGTCTCTGGCATTGATGGCGGCGCCGATCGCACCCGCTTCGGGACCGAGTTGGGCGGCCCGGATCGGCACGACCGGGCGATAGGGACCGCCGACCACGGTGGCTCCCACCCGCTCTCGAACGTCGGCGATGAAGTGTTGGTTGATCACGGTCAACCCCCCGCCGAGCACGACGACCCCCGGATCGAGCAGCGAGATCAGGCTGCCGATTCCCTCGGCGACCCACCCGGCGAATCGATCGAGCACCTCGGCGGCATCTGCGTCTCCCTCGGCCATCGCGGCCGAGACGTGCTCACCCCGAATGAGCGCGGCATCACCGCCGGCCAGCTCCAGAATGCGAACGGCGCGGCCCTCGGCGACGAGCTCACGGCTGATGTTGGCGAGACCGGCTCCTGACGAGACCGTCTCCCAGCACCCGGTGTTGCCGCACGCACAGACGTGACCCCGAGCGTCGACCAGCATGTGCCCGGGTTCCCCGGCGAAGCCGTTCGCTCCCCGCAGAAGCCGCCCACCGATGATCAGTGCGCCACCGATGCCCGTGCCCTGCGTGATGATCACGGCGTGGTCGTGCCCCTTGGCTGCGCCGAGTCGATGCTCTGCCAGCGCCGCATTGTTCGCGTCGTTCTCGGCCACGACCGGCATGCCGAATCGGCCGCGCAAGTCGCCGGCGATGTCGAGGCCGAGCACTCCCGGCACGTTCGGGCCGTAGTGGAGCACGCCGTGATGGTCGACGAGCCCTGGCACACCGACGCCGATGGCGACGGGCGGGCCGCTCTCCTCGATCAATTCGGCGACGACGTCGCCGATCGCTGTCGCCGTGCGACCGGGGTCGTCCTTGGGCGTCGGCGCTTTGCGCCGGGCCGCGATCTCGCCGGTGCGAGGATCGACGACCACGCCCATGATCTTGGTGCCACCGAGGTCGATGCCGATGAAGCGGTTCGCATCGCCAGCGCTCGCTCCAGCGGTGGACGAGCCGGTGGAGGGGTCGCCAGAACGGTCGACCGCGCTCATGTCATTCCCTGTTCGATCACCGCCCGAGGCTACCCGGCCGACATCAGGGGGTTGTCAGATCGTCGCGACGACCATGGTCGAGCGAAGAGCACGGCGAAGGCCAGCACCCTGGGCCCACTGCCCAGCCATCGGCCGGTTGGAGACGACGATGATCTGCATCTCCTTGGTGAGGGCTTCGAGCTCGGTGAGGAGGAACTCCACCTCACCGTCGTTCATCCCACTGAAGTCACCATCGAGAACCAGGGGCGCAGCCGCACCGGCTTCGCTACGGATGCGATCGGCAACGGTACGAATCGTCTCGACGACGCTCGCTTGGCTGCTCTCGCCAGACTCGGCCCGAGCGATCTGCGCCGTCATGTCGGCCACCTTCGCGTTGGACTCAGCGGCCTTGGCTTCCATCCGATCGATCCTCGACATGGCACGAGCGTGACGGGTGAAGCGAGCCTCAGCCAGCTCAAGGGCGTACTCGAGCTCGCTGTGGTTGGGGCCTTCGCGCATGGCGTCGAGGTCCATGTGGGCGTTGCGCAACCACTGCTCGGCGATCTGTGAGAGATCCTCGGGGGCGACCTCTTCGATCGCAGCGGAGTCAGCGCCGGCTCGGAGCAGTTCGTTGCCCAGTACCGACATGCCTTCGAGCCACTCGGGGTTGGTGGTCTCGTTCACGAACCCAGCGAGGGCCGATCCGAGATCTTCCGGAAGCATCGGGCCGAGATGGACTCGGGCCTCGTCCTTGATCTCGTCGTAGTCACGCTTCAAGTCGAAGGCGACATCGTCGTTGGCGAGGACGGCTCGAGCGTCGTCTGCTCGAGTCCGAGCGTTGTCGACGCTCATCTCGGCCGACTGCACCAGCGCGCCGTGCTCGGCGGAGGGCTGCGGGTCGAGCCGATACATGACGTAGTTGGCGTACGTGGTCTGGCCGACCTTCGCGAGGAGGGCCTCCATCTCAGCGTCTTCTTCTTCGCTTCGCTTGCGACCGCGGCCCTTCTTGTCGAACGACTCGGTCGACAGATCCGTGAGGCGAGAGTCTTCGGCAGACGTGAGCACGACCGGGACCGCTCGCTGCTTCGCTTCGGCGAGCGCCTCGAGGCAACGAGTGAGCTCTGCTTCAGCCTTCTGGATGTCGCGATTCAGTGCGTCGAGGTGATCCTTCGCTCCGGCGACGAGGCCGCGGTGCTGTTCCCAGCGTTCGATGAGACCGGCGACTTCGGGCCGGGTCTCGCGCAGCACCGGGTCGATCGTCGCGACCCGCTCGAGTGCGCCGCGGACCGCAGCGATGTTCTCTTCCGCTTCGATCTGCTCTGCGTCGGGGCGAGCGACACCGGCGAGATGGTCCTTGATTCGCTGGACGTCGGCGAGAGCGGACGGCACGAGGTCGGCGCGCACCTCCTCGACGTAGACGGCGTCGATCTGAGCCTGCTTGCGGACCTGATCGAGCTGGGCGCGGATCGCCGGAATGTCGGCGTCGTCGATCGCCATGGCGTCGACAGACGCAACGACGTCCTCGGTCGTGAACGGGCCGAGACCGGCAATGCCCTCGGCGGGCAGTTCGGTGAGCACACCGTTGTTCTCGACGAGCCCGGACGGCACCGGCTCAGATCCCGACGCCAGTGAGCGGACTGCATCGAGCAGTCCCTGACGTTGGACCGGCGAGAGGTCGTGGACGATCGACACGAACGGATGAAGATCAACCGTGCCGAGCTCAGTACCCAGGTCGAGGCGCAGGATTCGCATGCCGAATGCATCGACCGGTCAAAGACCCAACTCAAGAACAAATCGAGCCAGATTCGACATTTCTCGTCCCGATCCGTCCCGATGTCCCGGTCGAGCAGCATCGCTCGACTCGAGGTGACGATTCGTCAGGTGGACGACTCGACGCGCCGGCAGAAGTGACGGAGGGCGGCGGCGACGATCTTCGCTTCGGCCCGTCGCTTCACGAACCCCGGCAACGGCACGGCGAGATCGATCGTGAGCGAGTAGGTGATCTCGGTGATTCCCGGCTGATTCGCGGATGGCTCGAAGTGATACGAGCCGTCGAGGCGACGCATCAAGTCGCCCTTCGCCAGGTGCCACGAGAGATGATTCGGCGCACCGCTGTAGTCGTAGTCGAGCGTGTAGCGGGTGGTGCGACCGACCGCTTCGGCCTCGAAGGTCGCCCGAGAGGCCCGCCCCTGCTCGTCGAGCGCATCGACGGTGACGCTCGTGACGCCCTGGGCCCACTCGGCGTAGGCGCTCAGATCGGATGCGACGGCGAAGCACTGTTCGGGCGTCGCAGCCACATCGGCGATCTCGATTGCTTGCTCAGTGGTCGCTCCGGGCACAGCGGGACGATAACGCCGATCGCTCGGTCGTCACATCTTCTGTGGATCGAACCGGCCGAATCGCGAGCCGAATTGGGCCGCGATCGCCAAGCCCAACAACGGCACCAGCACCGTGAAGGCGACAGCGGTGAACGGTCGGATCGATGCTGCGGCGAATGCGACGACGGTCTGGATCGCCACCGCACCGAGGAACAGCCGTCGATCCGCCTTCGGGACGGCCTCGTCGCTGAGAAAGAAGGCGCCGACGACGGTGACTTGCTCGCGCCGGCTCCGATTCACCGCGGTGAAGAAGGCGGCGACGAACGCGACCATGCCGATGCCGAGCGCGACGACGAATCCGATCCCCATCACGGCCCGAACCGAGCCGTCGAAGGCGACGCTGACGGCGCTGGCGACGGCGTGCACGATGGTGACGGCCTTCGCCGCTGATCGCAGCCGACTCGGACCGGCCCCCTCGATCGGGTCTTCGGCGTTCACGGTCTCGGTCATCGCAGCACCGCAGAGGTCAGGGCCGCATCGAGTCGTGCAGCGAGGTGATCGTAGGAGTAGTCGTCGACGGCTCGACGCCGAGCAGCTGCACCCATCGCCGCCCGCCGATCGGGATCATCGATCAAGCCAGCGAGCGCATCGACGATGGCGTCGATGTCGGTCGGATCGTTCACCACGACACCGGTCTCGCCGTCCGCCACCGCTTCTGCCGCTCCACCGGACCGACCGGCGACTTGGGGAATCCCGACGGCTGCGGCCTCGACGAACACGATGCCGAAACCCTCCTGTTCGAGCCCGAACCACCGGTCGTGACACAGCATGGCCATCACGTCAGCCGCTCGGTAGAGGTCGACGACGGCGTCGTCATCGATCCGGCCGAGGAGCTCGACCGGCGCATCGAGCTCGTCGATGAGGGCTTCCAGTCGCGATGCCTCGCGACCGGTTCCCCCAATGATCAATCGCACCGTCGGGCCATCGGGCCGACGCTCAGCGAGGCGCCCGGTCGCCTGGATGAGGCGATCGATCCCCTTGCGTGGCACCAGGCGATTCACCGTTGCCACCACGATGTCGTCGTCGCCGATCCCGAATCGCCGACGAGCATCGACGCGTTGCTGGTCGGTGGGCGGGCTGAATCGTTCGACGTCCACACCCGGGGGCACGACGACGGACGGCAGTGACCGACCGGCGCATCGTTCGGCCTCGTCGAGCGCGTACTGACCGGCAGAGACCACGAGCGACGCTCCGCACAGCACGCGCCGCAACACCGCGCT
>CALLIQ010000565.1 GCA_938008925.1 uncultured Acidimicrobiales bacterium | reverse complement strand
GATCGCCGCCGAGCGGGGCTATTCGCCCGAGCGACGGACCCAAGCGCTGGTCGAGGCGCTTCCGTACATCCAGGAGTTCCGAGGCGCGGTCGTCGTCATCAAGTTCGGCGGTAACGCCATGGTCGACCCCGAGCTGTCGCGGACGTTCGCCGAAGACATCGTGCTGCTGCGATCGGTCGGGATGAAGCCGGTCGTCGTGCATGGCGGCGGTCCTCAGATCGGCGAGATGCTCGCCAAGCTCGGCAAGAAGAGCGAGTTCCGTGACGGTCTGCGGGTCACCGACGCCGAGACGCTCGACGTCGCCCGAATGGTCCTCGTCGGCAAGGTCGGCCGAGACATCGTGGGAGCGATCAACGCCCTGAGCCCGCTCGATGGTGAGGCCTACGCCGTCGGCATGTCCGGCGAGGACGGTGGCCTGATCCGAGCCGTCCCTCGAGACGTCGACCTCGGGTTCGTCGGCAACATTGCCGCGGTCAACCCCGGCGTGATCGAACGGCTCCTGTCCGAAGATCTCATCCCGGTCGTGTCCTCGATCGGTGCCGATGCCGACGGTCAGGCGTACAACATCAACGCCGACACGGTCGCAGGCGCGCTCGCCGGCGCGCTCGATGCCGAGAAGGTCGTCTTCTTGACCGACGTGGCCGGGTTGTTGACCGACGTCGCCGACCCGACCTCGATCGTGACCCAGACCACCGTTGCGAAGGCCAACGCCTGGATCGAAGACGGGACCATTGCCGGTGGGATGGTGCCGAAGGTGGGGTCGTGCATCGACGCGCTGGCCGCTGGCGCTCGCAACGCCCACATGCTCGACGGCCGGATCCCGCACGTCGTGCTTCTCGAATTCTTCACCGATGCCGGTATCGGCACCAAGATCGTCATGGGGGACTCATGACCGCAAACGCTGCAAGCCCGAACGCCGGCCATCTTCACGCCGTCGGCGACCCGGAAGGTCTGGCTCGCTGCCCGATCATGCCGACCTATGGCCCGCCGAGCGTCGAGTTCGTCCGGGGCGAGGGCTCGTATCTGTTCGACCGCGATGGCAAGCGCTACGTCGATTGGTTGGCCGGCATCGCCGTCACGTCGTTGGGTCACTCCCATCCCGGGGTGGCCGAGGCGATCGCGAAGCAGGCCACGACCCTCCTCCACGTGTCGAACCTGTTTGCCACCGAGCACCAGGCGCCGATCGCGACCGCCCTCGATCGCATGATCGGTGACGGTGAGCCCGCTGGCGGTCAGGTGTTCTTCGCCAACTCCGGTGCCGAGGCGAACGAGGCGGCGCTCAAGCTGGCCCGCCGCTACGGCGGACATGGCCGTCACGTCGTCGTCTCGGCCTTCCAGTCGTTCCATGGGCGAACGATGTCGACACTGGCCGCCACCGGGCAGCCGGCGAAGTGGGAAGTGTTCCAACCGCTGCCCGAGGGCTTCCGCCACGTCGCGTGGGCCGACCTCGACGAGTTGGAAAAGGCGCTCGACGAGACGGTCGCCGCGGTGTTCCTCGAGCCCGTGCAGGGCGAGGGCGGCGTGAACGCAGCGACGATCGAGTACTTCGAGGGTGTCCGTCGCCTCTGCGACGAGCGAGACATCTTGTTCATGGTCGACGAGGTCCAAGCTGGCCTCGGTCGAACCGGGAAGTGGTTCGGTTTCCAGCACTTCTTGTCCGGCGATGCACGCCCCGACGTGATCACGATGGCGAAGGCGCTCGGCAACGGTATGCCGATCGGCGCGTGTTGGGCCAAGGCGTCCGCCGCCGCTGCGTTCAAGCCGGGTGACCACGCAACCACCTTCGGCGGCCAGCCCATGGCGACGAGTGCGGCTCGGGCGACGCTCGAGATCATGGAGGCGATCGATGCGCCAGCCATGGCGGCGGCGAAGGCCGCCGAGTTGACCGACGCGCTCATGGCGATCGACGGCGTGGTCTCCACCCGTGGGCTCGGATTGCTCATGGCCGCCGAGTTGTCCGGCGTCGACGGTCGCGTCGTCGCCGCCCGTTGCCTCCAGGAGGGCCTCGTGCTCAACGGGATCACCGAGACCGCTGTGCGTCTCACGCCCGCGATCACCATCGACAGCGACGCGATCGCGGAAGGTGCCCAGATCCTGGCGTCGGTGATCGCTGCGGTTCGGGACGAGAGCTGATGCGTCACATCCTCGACATCGACGATCTGACGCCGGCTGAGCTCACCGAGATCCTGGCCATCGGCCGGACGCCGGTCGCCGAGCTGGACAAGGTGCTCGCCGGCAAAGGAGTTGCCTGCTACTTCGCCAAGCAGTCGGCTCGGACTCGCAACTCGACCGAGATGGCCGTGGTGCAGCTCGGCGGCCATCCCGTCTACATCACCGATGCCGAGGTTGGCATCGACGAGCGCGAGTCGGCCGAGGACGTCACCCGAACGCTCGGCTGCTACCACGAAGCGATTTGCGCCCGAGTCTTCGGACACGAGTTGCTCGAGCGCATGGCGGCCCTTGACGTCGTCCCGATCATCAACCTGCTCAGCGACGGCGCGCATCCGCTCCAGGCGATCGCCGACGTCTTCACGATCCTCGATGAGTTCGGACCGTCGGACGATCCAGCTGCTCCGCTGACCGGGCGGGTGATCACCTACGTCGGCGATGCCAACAACGTCGCTCGGTCCCTCGGCCTGGCAGTCGGCATGCTCGGCGCCGAGTTCCGGATCGCGTCGCCGTCCGGCTACCAGTTCGACCCCGTCGACCTCGACCGTCTCGCCGCAAGCGGAGTGACCGCTGTC
>CALLIQ010000564.1 GCA_938008925.1 uncultured Acidimicrobiales bacterium | reverse complement strand
CGACAACCCCCGCATCCTCGGTGCCTTCAATGAAGAAACCCCGGACTGGCTGTCCTTCTTCATGTTCACCTACTTCACGGATCGCGACGGCAAGTATCAGCTCGCCTCGCTGCGCGAGTCCGCGTTCGATCCGCTCTCGCGAACCTGCGACTTCATGCTCAAGGAGGAGGCGCACCACATGTTCGTCGGTGCCTCCGGTGTTGGCCGCGTCGTTCAACGCACGCTCGAACTCATGCAGGAGCACGACACCGACGACGTGCATCCCCACGGCGGCATCAACCTCGACCTCCTCCAGAAGTACATCAACTTCCACTTCTCGGTGTCCGCCGATCTCTTCGGCGCCGAGACGTCCACCAACGCCGCCAACTACTACGCGGCCGGCATCAAGGGACGGTTCCAGGAAGAGAAGCGGGACGACGACCATCAACTCAAGACGGCCTACCGCAACGTGCCGTTGTGGGAAGACGGGCAGATCGGCGAGCGCGAGGTCACGCAGCTGTCGTCGCTCAACGAGACGCTTCGGGACGACTACATCGAGGACTGCCAGAAGGGCCTCGATCGGTGGAACCGCATGTTGGCCGACGCCGGCGCAAGCGAACTCAAGCTCCCCCACGTCGGCTTTCATCGAGACGTAGGCACCTTCCGCAGCGGGCACGTCAGCCCCGACGGCCGAGCGGTCTCGGAAGACGAATGGAATTCGAACGTGGACGCCTGGCTTCCGAACGCCGATGACCGCGCTCACGTGCAGTCGCTCCAGGTCGGGGTGAACGAGCCCGGCAGGATGGCCGGCTGGCTCGCACCGCCATCCCGTGGGATTCATCAGAAGCCGATCGACTATGACTATGTGAAGGTCTGAGGGGGCTCACATGGGGGAACAGTTCAACGTCGCCGAATGGTTGGTCGATCGCCACGTGGCGGAAGGCCGCGGGGACCGGGTCGCCATCCGCTGCGAAGGGCGGTCGATGACCTACGCCGAGCTCCAGCGCGACATCTGGCGGGTGCAGCACCTGCTCGCGGCGTTGGGTCTCGACACCGGTGACCGCGTCGCCATGGTCGTCCAGGACGACGAGACATTCCCCGCATTCTTTCTCGGCGCCCAACGATCCGGGCTCGTGCCGGTTCCGCTGTCCACGATGCTGAAGGCCCACTCGCTCGGCGAGATCATCGCCGATTCCGGCGCCCGCACCCTTGTCCTCTCCGACACGTTCCTCGACACGGTCGACGCGATCAGCGCCGCGGCACCGTCGATTTCCAGCGTGGTCGTGAGCGGCCCATCGAACGTGAAGATCGACGACGAAGCCACCGTGCGCTGGTCGCCGTGGTCCGAGGGGGAAGGCGACCCCGTCGAGGCGGCCGACGCCGCCGACACCACAGCCTCCACGCCGTCGTTCTGGTTGTACTCGTCCGGAACGACGGGCACACCCAAGGGCGTCATGCACCGGCACGGCAACGTGAAGGCCACCGTCGACACGTATGCCACGAAGACCCTGCAGATCTCCGAGGACGACCGCTGCCTGTCGGTGGCCAAGCTGTTCTTCGCCTACGGCCTGGGGAACTCGCTGACCTTCCCCCTCGCCGTCGGCGCAACGGCAGTCCTCAACCCGGCACCTCCAACTCCGGCGCTCATGAGCGAACTCATCCAGCAGGAGAAGCCGACGCTCTTCTTCTCGAGCCCCGGCTTCTGCGCGGCGCTGCTCGACACCACCTCGGACCCCTCGATCTACGACAGCGTGCGGGCCACGGTGACGGCCGGCGAGTCGCTCCCGGCCAACATTCAGACCCGATTCGCCGAGCTGGCCGGCTGCCCCGTGCTCGACGGCATCGGCTCGACCGAGCTCCTGCACATCTTCCTGTCGAACACCCTCGACGCCCAGGTGCCGGGTTCCAGCGGCTGGGTGGTCGACGGCTACGAGGCCGAACTGCGGGACGACGACGACAATGTGATCGTCGAGCCCGACACCCCGGGCTACCTGCACGTGCGGTGCGACTCCGCCGCATCGGGCTATTGGGAGCGCCCGGAGGCGACCGACGCAGCCTTCCGCAATGGCTGGGTCCGCACCGGCGACGTCTACACCCGAGGTGCCGACGATTCCTGGACCTTCCTCGGCCGCAACAACGACATGATCAAGGCGGGAGGAATCTGGGTGTCTCCCGCCGAGGTCGAGAGTGTGCTCATCGAACACGCCACCGTGCGCGAGGCCGCAGTCGTCGGTGCTCGGGACGAGGACGGGCTCGAAGTCGCCGTCGCGTTCGTGATTCCGGCGGCCGGCACAACCATCGACCCCGACGAACTCGATGCCCACTGCCGAGACCGGATGGCCACCTTCAAGCGGCCTCGTCAGCTGCACATCGTCGAGGACTTCCCCAGAACCGCCACCGGCAAGATCAAACGCTTCGAGCTTCGGGACTCCCTCGCGTCCTCCTGAGACGGCGATCGACCGGCGGCATCGCTAGTGTCGCTGCGACGGCCACACCGGTCGTGGGCTGAGCGAGGGGAAACCGCATGGAAACCGTGACGTTGGACGAGATCGAGTCGACCACGGCGGCGGCGCTCGTTGCGCATGGTGCCACCGAGCCGGTCGCGGCGTCGGTCGCGAACGCGGTGCGTGTGGCCGAGGGCAACGGCAACCGAATCTGCGGGCTCTACTACCTCGAGAGCTATTGCCTTCAGCTCGAATCAGGGCGCATCCCGTCGAGTGTCGACCCCGAAGTGCACCACGACCGCCCGGGAGCCGTCCGCGTCGACGGCAAGCTCGGGTTCGCCCAGTGGGCGTTCGCCGCTGGCTTCGACCAGGCTGTCGCCTCGGCTCGCGAGGCGGGCATCTGCGGTTACGCGGTCGAGCACACCCACACATGCACGTCGGTCGGCTACTTCACCGAACAGTTCGCTCGAGCAGGCCTGCTCGCCATCGGCTGCACGAACGCCACGCCGCGTGTGGCGCCACCTGGTGGAAGCGTGCCGTTGCTCGGTACCAACCCGATCGCCATGGCCGTGCCTGACGGCTCTGGTGGTGTGTCGTTCCAGTTCGACTTCTCGACGAGCGCCGTCGCACTCGGCACGATCACGCGGGCCAAGGCTGCGGGTGAATCGATTCCACTCGGCTGGGCCGTCGATGGCGACGGGAATCCGACGACCGATCCCGGTGCAGCGCTCGAAGGCTCGCTGCAGTCCGCGGGTGGCTACAAGGGGTACGGCTTCGGCCTGATGGTCGAGCTGTTGGCCTCGGCATTGACCGGCGGTCGTCGCAGCGTCGACGTGCCGCCGCTCAAGGCTCCGACCGGCGAACCGCACGACCTCGGGCAGTTCTACATCGTCATCGACCCGGGCGCGTACAGCGGCGATGGGTTCCACGATCACCTTGTGTCATTGGCGGCGTCGATCGCTGATCAGGCTGATGCCCGACTTCCAGGTCAGAACACGGTCGACCAGGACCCGGTCGAGGTCGAAGACGACGTCTGGGCACTCGTCACTGGCCTCGCTGGCTGAGCGCAATTCAGAGCGGCAACGCGACGCGCTGGCTTAGCGTTCGCGAATGGCCATCTTCCATGTCGCCACGAACACGCCGCCGAAGATCGAACTGATCCGAGATTGGCTTCCGCGTCAACCTTGGGGGCCCGACGACGCAGCCGAGGCCAGGATCGTCGGCGGCTTCCACCTCGACGATCCCGAGGGCGAGGTCGGCATGCAGGTCTTCGTCGTCGATCTACGTGGCGAGAACTATCAGGTTCCGCTGACCTACCGAGCGGCGCCGCTCCCCGGCGGTGATGACGCACTGATCGGCGAGATGGAGCACTCGGTGCTCGGCGCGCGACTCGTCTACGACGGCGTATCCGACGAACGTTTCGTCACGGTGCTCGCGGGCGTCGCACTGACGGGGTATGGCCAAGCCCTCGGCTTCGCCCAACACGACGAACGCTGGTACGTCGTGCCCGACGAGATCATCGTCCGTGGCCATGGCGCCGTGTCGCAGCGGATGGCTGTCGACGGGTTCGGCGTGAGCAGCAACAACGATGCAACGGTCTTCACGAACGATCAGATCGAGCTCAGTGTCTTCCGTCGTCTC
>CALLIQ010000563.1 GCA_938008925.1 uncultured Acidimicrobiales bacterium | reverse complement strand
CGGGGGAACGGGCGGTACGGCGATCCGGTCCACTCCCAGGTCTCACCGAACAGCTGACGAAGGGCGCCGGTCGATGGGCCCGCCTTCGCAGGGTGCGGGGCCAGGGTTCCGGCCGGTCCGTCGGCCTCCATGTAGCGGCCGGGGATGGCGCCGAAGGGGTCGACGTTCGCGTTCGTCGCAGCCAGGGAGTCCCGCGCCGCGTGCTCCCATTCGAACTCGGTCGGCAAGCGGTGACCCGCCCACGTGGCGAATGCGTCGGCCTCGTAGAACGAGACGTGGCAGACGGGCTCGTCGGGGTCGAGCGGGCGAACGCCGCCGAGGGTGAAGACGCTCCACTCACCGTCGGCGTCCTGGCGCCAGTACTCCGGAGCGGACCATCCCTCGGCGAGATTCTTGTACCACCCGTCGGACAGCCACAGCTCGGGTCGGCGGTACGCATCGTCGGCCATGAACTCGAGCCACTCGCCGACGGTGACGAGCCGATCGGCCAGCCGGTACGGGTGGAGCAGTGCGTCGTGGGCGGGGCCTTCGTTGTCGAAGGCGAAGCGGTGCAGCGACTCGGCCTCGGCATCGTTCGGCCGCCCGATGGGGACGACGCCGCCTTCGAAGTCGACCCAGGACATCGCAGCGGAGTCAGCCGGACGGTCGGGACCGCTCGCCTCGTGCCCGTAGCCGGGACCGAACGGATGACGAGACAACAGATGCTTGGCGTCCATGAGGATCAGCTCTTGGTGCTGTTCCTCGTGATGGGTGCCGAGGACGACGAGCTCGTGCAACGTGGCCGCACGCTCTTGGTCACCTGCAGCGCCCTCGATGAGTGCACGCATTCGGCCGTCGACGTTTCGCCGATACTCGGCGACCTCTTCGATCCCGGGCCGGGTGATCATCCCCCGATCGGGCCGAGGGTGACGGGCCCCGACCGCTTCGTAGTAACTGTTGAAGAGATAGTTGAACGTCGGGTCGAAGGGCTCGAACCCGTCTTCGAAATCACGGAGAAGGAACGTCTCGAAGAACCACGTCGTGTGGGCTCGATGCCACTTCGTCGGGCTGGTGTCGGGGATCGACTGGACGGTCTGATCCTCGGCCGACAGCGGCCCCGCAAGCGCCTCGGTTCGTTGCCGAACGTCGCAGTAGCGGGCCACGAGCGCGTCGAGGTCGCTCGACTCGATGGTGCGGGTGGTCACGAGAAGAGTCAACCAGGTGCCCAGGACCTTTGTTCCGCACCCGCGGGTGATTCCGCGCAGACCCCTCGATCGGACTCGGGTGAGACACACGTCTCAGCGACCCGAGCGCCGGTTCGGTTCACCGCCGAACGCCCATAGATTCTGGGCCATGAACACCGACCAGTCCGATGAAACCAGGGTCGACGAGCTGCGAGTGCTCGGCCAGACGGTTCGGCACCCCATCGACCACGTCGAGTGTTTTCCCGCGCCCGCCGGATGCTCGATCGTCCGGTTCCGTACCGACGAGTTGGCGTCGGTCTGCCCCGTCACCCAACAGCCAGACATCTCGTCGGTCCAGATCGAGTACGAACCGGCCGAGTCGTGCATCGAATCGAAGTCGCTGAAGCTCTATCTGTGGGGCTTTCGTGACCGTGCGGTGTTCGCTGAGGCACTCGCTGCCGAGATCGCCACCGAGGTGATGAACAGCGCAGCGCCAAAGCGGGTGACCGTCACGCTCACCCAAGCACCACGAGGCGGCATCACCGTCGAGACGGTGTCCGAGCTCTCGAGCTGACCCCGACGGCAGGCCCCCATCTAGGGTGCCGAGATGTTCCTCGGCCTCCGTTCCCAGATCTATCCCGCGCCCGATCTCGCCGCGGCCAAGGCGTTCTACACGACGGCACTCGGCGTGGAGCCCTACTACGACGAGGGTCCGTATGTCGGCTTCAGCCTCGGCGGCTACGAGCTCGGGTTGTTCGAGATGGCCGATCCGGCACAGGGCCCGCGTTCGTACTGGGGCGTCGGCGACATCGATCGGGCCCTCGCCCACCTCCTCGACAATGGCGCAACGCTCGAAGAAGACGTGCACGACGTGGGAGACCGCATCCGGATGGCGTCGGTTCGCGATCCCTTCGGCCAGGTCTTCGGCTTGATCGAGAACCCCGTCTTCGCCCGAACCGACGTCGACGGCGGTGCCGGGCCCGGTCGCTGACGCGCTGTCCTGGCTAGAGCTCATCAAGGTCCTCTGCTCTGACGACGATGAACGGCACATGATTGCTTGCCGCCGGCTCATCGCGATTCCACTGATCGTTGCGCTGGCTGGATGCGGAAGCAGAGATCCGGACCGTCAGGCTGAAGTGTCTGATGAGACCGGAATGGTGGAAGAGGGCGAAGCCGATGCGCTCAACGCTCTCCATGGGCGTGCCGATCTCGAGGTCACGGCATCAGCGAGTGATCTTGTCGAGGGGGTCGCCGACATCACGGCGTCGTTGAGGATTCTCGACACTCCCGAACTACTCGATCCGACGATCAGCTTCACGCTCGGCGACGGTGTCGAAGTGACATCGGTGCCAACCGACTGTCTTCAGACTGATTCGGCGATCGTGTGCGAGTTCACCGGCTTCTTCGCAATGGGCGAACCAATCGGAACCGTGGTGCAGGTCCAGGTTGACGAGGACGCAGCTGATCCGGCCATCACCGTTGTGGTGACGAGCGACTTCAACCCGGTGTCGAATGATCCCGACCCCACCAACAACACCATCACCATCCAGTTCTAGACCCCCTCCCTCCGGGTACCGCAGACGCGGTCGAGGCGACCGGCAACGACCGATCGCCTCGAGCGAAACCTCTTCGAACTCGAACGGAGCTAC